>CAZIGP010000763.1:0-2736 GCA_964538425.1 uncultured Pirellulales bacterium
GATTGTCTTGAACGAAGCCTTCGACCCTCGAATGCTGTGCGTCCTAAGCAACTTGACGGTCCATCACTTTGCCGTGAATTGACTCAGATCGTAGATTCCCAACTGCCGTTCGATGTCGGCGACTTTTTCCACGGTTTCCTGGAATCCGCCTTTGCCAAAGAGCCGGCGTTCTTCCTCCGAACTGCTCACCGAATTCCTTAATTTCGCCTGCCGGCACAACTTCATAAAGCATAGGAAATGAAGATGCCCGGCGCTTTTGCTCTCTACCGCTGGATTTCAAAATGATTCCGTCGTCCTCGAACAGGCTTGCTTGGCGTCGAAAATATGGAGCTATGCTGCCGGCCGATTTTGTCATCGACCAGTGATAGAACTAATTCCAAAGCGACTGCATGACTGAATTCACACCGTGAGTCGCAATTCGGAGCTAGCTTGCCAAATCAATCAAGAGTTCGTCAAGCATTTGCTCCTCGTCTAATGCGCGCCCGACCGATGTCATGGTCGGCATGAGATCGCCATCCCAAGAAGCCGAGATGGGCCGTCCGATTAGCCGCTTCGCTCCGCAAAAACGACGATACGATTCAGTGTCAAATCGCCACGGTGCAGCTCCATGTCGTTCCATGACGAAGTTTGCTATTTGGATGCCGCTCCAATCGAAATCACCGTGATACAAAAGTGCGATGTCAGCCGCTGCGAATTGATTCAGCAATAATCTAATTGCAGTCTTCGGTTGGCCCTCGGTGCAAACCAATGGTGCGCATCGCGATCCAAGGCGATTTGCAGCGGCCGCAACAACTGTTGGATTTTCACAAATATAGACAACTTCTCCAAGAACACCAGGATCGAAGCGAGGTCGATGACGCAATAGTTGACGGACAGTCAATCGGCACGGTTCACCTTTTGCAGCGTGCAAGTTCAATAGTTGGCCGGTCAAACTATCAGGCTCGGCATTTAGATTCAAAACCAATGCTGGACAAGACAATTCGTCGAGCATGATACCGACGGACGCCCAAGCATCCCGTCTGCTCTCGAAACTGGGCTTTTCCGTGTTGCCTTCGTCGCTGATGGACCGGAGTACAAGTGTGGCAACCGGCTGAGTAGAATCAAGAGCATGACTATCCCCCAAGACTCGCGCCGCGAATTCTGCTAAAGGAACTCCTTGACACGGCAACCCATTCAAAACGCGAATGGCGTCGCGAAGCAATTTGGCAGCAATGTCGATGTCATTTCTGCTTAGACGCCGCAGCAAACCAGTAGTTTCCAGTTTGTTCAGCCAGTTTAATCTTTGAGCGTCGTTTGAGTTTGTATGACGCTCTTCATCAAATAATTGTCGCCATTGCGACGAAATCTCGTCGCGCATCGCCCGCAGATTGGAGACTGGCCCGAAAATCGCGTTCATGGCATCGCTAAGAGTTGTGCAAATCTCAGCACGCTGCAAGAGAGACTCTAAGTCAATGAGCCGAAGGGACAACGAGGCACCTTTTGTCGGGCTTCGTCCCAACAACCGATCGAGTGCTTCCCGTTGAGCGGATGTAGCGTTGTCTAAAGTCAAGACACCATTCAACGACTTGCCTTGTTCCATACGTTGGCGAAGCCTTATCAAAATCCACGATAATTCTTCCGTCGCGAATAACTGTCGCAAACGTGGAAGGTCAACCTTGCAAGAAGTCGTGATCGCCATAGCCATTACCGTTGGAGTTTGCTAACGTCTCGGCCGGGGTTTGTGGACATGGAGCAGGGGCTTGATATTGATCGCGTCGGCGTTCACGACCATTCCACACCCACCGAGTAACACCTACGGCATCGACGTTTGGCAGCGTGGAAAGCTGATAGATTGCCAGTGCTGGTAGCGTCGGATAACATCCCCATTCGTTCTCGCTCGTCATTACAAAATCTAGGTCAAAGGCATCGAGAAGCCCCATGCACTTGCTTCGCATGTCTTTGTCGATACTGACGAATGCTTCATCCAAGAGAATTAAGCGCGGAGCAAGCGGGTCCGCACTGCGATAACTTGCCGCTGCGGCAGCCAACATGGGCAATGTCAGTGCGATGGCTTTCTCGCCGCTCGAACCCGTGCCATAAGTCCTTCGATTCAACGGCTTCCAATGGCCGTCTTGGTGCCGTTCGATTCCAAATCGGTGCCACTTTCGGTAGTCAAATGCTTCGGATAAGTGTTCGTGCCAAGTTCCCGTTTGATTGCCCAAGCGGACCTCCCTGATCCGCTGTTGCAGAAACTCACCCAGCGCCGCCCGTTCTGACTGCGACCAGGTGCCGCCGTGTCCCAGCAGGCGATTGCGAGCTTCATGCAGACCCGGCGGACCATCTTCTACCGGCTCCCATGTGAATCGGAGCTTCATGCCGGTGCTCGTGGGCCTCGCGTGAAGCTCGTTGCTCATAGCCTGCACTAACTTCTCGGCATTGCGCAATAGATCGTGCAAGTGCGTGGCGACCTCGCCGACGAGATGGTTTTCGAGTACCTCCCGCTCTTTCGCATCCAAAATCATTTGGTGATGGTCGATTTCGTTTGACAATGCGGCGCGAAACTCAACCATGTCACATTCCCTTCCGTGGAACGGAACAGACATAACAAAAACGCCTTCCTCGGTATTTCTTGTTACCGGCGAATAGCAGTGAGGAAGAAGGCTGTCTTTCAGTTGCTCGATGTGTTGGTGAATCTCTCGCTGATTGCGATCCCACGCAGCGTCGTCGCTTTGGACCGAATTCAGAGCCGAGTCAATG
>CAZIGP010000764.1:0-2730 GCA_964538425.1 uncultured Pirellulales bacterium
ATAAACACAAAGTCAGACAAAAAGTAAATACTTTGACTTACAAAAACTTTTACTTTTCTTTGTCCCAATCTGTGTTCATCATTTCCATCTGATTTCATCTGTGTTCCCTAGACTCACCATCAAAAATTCGCGTGAATATGTTTAAGGCTCTGATCATTAACTTGCTACAGGTAATTGTTCTCAACGGCTGGTGCTTTGCTCAACCGTCATCAACAGCGGTTAGTGTCGCGCAGCCTATTCAGACGCAGACGGCCGATTTTGGTTTTGCCGGTGAGTTGGAACCTGCCCAACAAGCTGATGTGCGAGCAGCGGTGGACGGCACGGTGAAGCAAGTGCTTGTCAAAGATGGGGAAATGGTCTCGGAAGGTCAACTGCTGGTGCAACTGGATGATCGTTCGCTTCAGCAGCAGATTCAATCGGCGAATACGGAAATTGGCAAGCTCAAAGCACAACTTGAGCAGCTCGATGCGCAAGTGGCCGAAGCCGCGAAGAAAAACGGCGATGACAGTGCCGCGATGATTACTGCAGATCGCGATCTTGTGGCCGCCAATATTCAAGTGAAGGAAGCCGACCTGGAGCGGGTGCGTAATGACTTTGAAGCAACCAAAATTACGGCTCCGCTGGCGGGGCGAATTGGTGGACTGATCCTGAAAAATGGCGACCCGGTTTATTCCAGCCCTGCGTCGGCTACTCGAATTTGCAAAATCACGCAAACCAGTCCCGTGCGCGCGTGCATTGATGTCGACCAAAACACGCTGAACGAATTGCAAAAACAACGAAGTGCCGCCCGAGGCGAAAAACAGGATTCAACTGCCGCGGATTCAACCAGCAAGGCCGGCGGGATATCGATTGGAAAGATTACGATGGCCACCGGAGACGATCAAGATTTCAAATATGAAGGAACATTGGATTATCTCGGCTCGCGCGTTGATCCGCAAACTGGTCAAGCTCGAGTGTGCCTTATTTTTCCGAATCCCGATGGTGCGCTCGACGCTGTGGCACTGGCTGCCAATGACGAAGACCGTGCTGTGCGAATTCACATCGACCTGCAATTAGCGCGGGCGGTGTTTTTGGTTGCCGACTTGGCTGTCGGAAAAGATCGCAACGGACGCAATTTTGTACTGACGGTTAATGACAAAAATCAAATTGAATTTTGCCCGGTGACACTTGGTCCAAAACATTTGGGAATGCAGATAATTGATAGTGGCCTCAAGCCGGATCAATGGGTTGTCATTGGCACACCGTCGGCCAAATTGAATCCGACGGACACGTCGCTCTCGCCGATCGATTTCAACAACGATCTTCGCTTTGGCAACCTTCGTACCGGGGCCACGGTGGAACCCGTGAGAGTGCCGATGCCAAGGCCGGGAAAGACGCTACGCGATAAAACTCGTGAAGAAGTCGAGCAACAAAAAAGTAAGTAATCACAGAAATACATCAATTGCCTCCGTGGACATCCATCTGCGGCCAAAAAACCACTAACGATTTTGCCATTCTGCTGTCATGTTTGCCAAATTTTTCATCGAGCATCCGATTTTTTCATGGGTGATCTCGATTGTGATTTTACTGCTCGGCGGTGTGGCCGTGTTTACACTGCCGGTGGCGCAGTATCCAAGCATCACGCCTCCCAGCGTGCAAGTGACGGCGAGCTATCCAGGGGCAAATGCTCAAGTAGTGGCTGACAGCGTGGCAGCGCCGATTGAACAGCAGGTGAATGGCGTCGAAGGCATGATGTACATGTCATCGCAATCCACCAACGACGGCAACTACACACTGACGGTGACGTTTGAGCTGGGCGTTGATTTAAACATGGCCCAGGTGCTCGTGCAAAACCGCGTGGCCTTAGCCATGGCCCAATTGCCTGAACAAGTGCAAGTGCAAGGCGTGAATACGAACAAACAATCACCCAGTATTTTGCTTGCGATTAACCTGATTTCCCCCGACGGACGGTACGACGATTTGTATCTTAGCAATTACGCAACCATCCAAATCAAAGACGAATTGTTGCGTATCGACGGCGTGGGGAACATCAATTATTTAGGCGAACGCGACTACAGCATGCGCGCCTGGCTTGATCCCGACAAAATGGCCACGCGCAACATTACTGCTGAAGATGTTATTAATGCGGTCAAAAATCAAAACGTCCAAGTGGCTGCAGGAACGATTGGCCGACCGCCTGTTCCGAAAGGGCAGGCATTTCAGCTTACAATGAGCACGCTTGGCCGGCTCGAAACTGTGCAGCAGTTCGAAGACATCATCATCAAGACGAAGCAAGGCGAATCAAACCAAAGTAATACGTCGACTTCGGTCGTGCGATTAAAAGACATCGCCCGCCTGGAACTTGGCGCCCAGCAATACGACCAAATCTGCCGCCTTGATGGTCAACCGTCGGTGGCACTTGCGATCTTCCAGCTTCCAGGCTCGAACGCCTTGGATGTTGCGGACCAGATTAAGCAAAAAATGGCGAGTCTTAAGAAGCATTTTCCGCCTGGCCTGGACTACGCCATCGTTTACGATACGACGCCGTTTATCAAAGAATCGGTGATGGAGGTTTTCAAGACGCTGCGAGACGCCATCATTTTGGTGGCCATCGTGGTGCTGTTCTTCCTGCAAGATTGGAAGGCGATGATCCTGCCGATGATCGACGTGCCTGTGTCGCTTGTCGGTACTTTTGCGGTGATGGCACTGCTCGGTTTTTCACTCAACAATCTCTCGCTGTTCGGCCTGGTG
>CAZIGP010000765.1:0-2729 GCA_964538425.1 uncultured Pirellulales bacterium
GAGGATGACCAGGTCCACTCCGGCGGCGATCACTTTTTGGTAAGCGTCGAATCCCACAAACTGACGGTCTTCTGGTACGTCAATTTTATCCGCAAGTTCGGGGCGTTTTTTGAATTGGTTGAGCGATGTTTTCAGTCGCTCATCGAATACATCGGCCATGGCCACCAGCTTGACCGATTCGTTAGAGCCAAGATTATCGAGAACAGCACCCGTGCCGCGACCACCACAACCAATCAGCGCAATGCGAATCGTTTCGTCGTTGCCAGCAGCATGAGCATTACGCGCCATCCCCAACTGTGCGCCCAATCCCGCGCCAATTACTGCGGCGCCAGATGTTTTAAGAAACTCGCGACGACTAGAATTTTCTACGGAGCATGCACTGATTGCTGATTCTTTTTTCATGGATAATCTCCCAATGATTCAACCCGCGTCGTAAACGGCGCGGCTAAAAAGTGGCGGCTATTTGTCATCAGTCGCTTATCAAGCACTCATTTCGTTGGATACTCACTTACCGGGATATTCAATTCTTGCCCCTTCGCTTTCTACGTCCAATCCCACATCCCAGATTTTGGCTTTTTCTTCAGCCGTTGGCTCCTGCAATGGCCGAACGAGGCGGAACCCCACCCACTTTGCGTCCGTGAAGTACCACACGCTTTGTGGCGATTGCGGATCAGTCTGCTTCCAATCTTTCTCCGAGCCTACGCGAGTTGCACTGCGAAGCATTTCGGGATCGTCGTCATAATGCCCACCTCGAGCGACGTGCGAGTACAATTTCGTCGTCGGCGCTACAGGGTTTGCAGTAATCTTGCCTTTGAATTGAGCATAAAAGTCGGGCACATATTGATCCATCACCCATTCGCACGCGTTGCCGTGCATATCATACAGCCCCCATGGGTTAGGCTTTTTCTTGCCAACTTTTTGATATTTACCATTGGCGTTTTCAAAGTACCACGCATAGTCGCCAAGCTTTGAAGGATCGTCGCCAAACGAGTAAGCAGTGCTTGTTCCCGCCCGGCAAGCATATTCCCACTCTGCCTCCGTTGGTAAACGATAATATCTGCCTGTCTTGGTGCTCAGCCATTTGCAATACATTCGTGCCGCGTAATGCGTCATGCTGATGGCTGGGAAACCCTCTTTACCCATGCCGAAGGTCATGTCGGTAAAGGGCTTCGTCGGATGAGCCATCGCGTCCGCCAGTTTATCATTGGACGTCCCGGGCTTAGCTAATACATGACGGCGATGCCAATTCATTTTAATCGTGTATTCCTCGAACTCCTCCCACCTCACTTCATGCTTGCCCATCCAGAATGGTTCGATGGTAATTTCATGCTGCGGGCCTTCATTTTCTTTACGCCCTTCTTCGCCTTCCGCGCTGCCCATCATAAACTTGCCACCAGGAATAGGAACCATGTCGAATTTGACATCAGCGCCGACAATAATGTCGGTGTATGGCTTCATCTCCTTCTCGTCGGTAGCTTTGGAGTCGGGCACTTCCACAAGCGGAATGCCGGCCAGGCTTTCCGCTTTGCTAAGGCCTCCACCTAGCAACAAGAAGATTGCTATCGAAGTCGTTACGCAAAACCATTTGAAAGTAGCAAAACGCGTCATAAAAAATTACTTAAGATTTAAATTTTTGAGATGGTGGCTGATCCAAAATAACTGATGAAAATTTGGCCTTCTAACAATAACGACAGAAAGATCTGAGCGGAGCCCTTACTCCCTGCCTCCTCTATTTCATTTTAATAAAATACAGCTCCAGAACCTACTCTGACAACATTTCCATAAATATCGTGCAAACCCGGCTCCCTTCCCCCGACAAACAGTGGCCATTCCCAGAAACAGAAAGCCCAAGCCAACCAGCGAACCGATACGCATTACTGGTTGCTTTGGCCAATGTGCTTGAACTAAATTGAACATTGCTTGCTTCTGTTTGTGTTGGCTGCACCAATATAATTTGCTTACCACAGCTTTGCACAACGTGTCTAAGTAAAACAAGCCGTTTTAATCAGGCGATTCATCAATTACTAGCAATCGATATGAGCTTTTTGTGCCGACAATTTGTTTTTGCAATGGTCGGCTGGATGGCGATCGCCGGGAGGGACATTGCAAAGGCGGCGCCGGGCGAGGCGGGAGTGCTGCAGCGGTTCTCCTATTCTGAAGTTCAGATGGGAGCACCGTGGGAAATCACATTGTACGCGCCCGACGAAAACACTGCAAACCGGGCTGCCAAATCGGCTTACGACCGCATCGCTCAGCTAAATCGCGTGCTAAGCGACTACAATTCCGAGAGTGAACTAAGCCAGCTAAGTTCCACGGCAGGATCGGGCAAGGCAGTGCCATTAAGCGAAGATTTGTGGAATGTACTTGAGTTTTCACAGAAATTGGCAGCAAAAACAGATGGTGCTTTCGATGTAACGGTGGGACCGCTAACCAAGCTTTGGCGCCGTGCCAGGCGACAACAACAAATGCCAAAAGCTGAATTATTGGCAGCAGCACGGGAAGCTACAGGATTTCACTATCTACGTCTCGATGGCGACAAAAAAACCGCCGAGCTTTTAAAACGCAATATGCGGCTTGATCTAGGTGGCATCGGCATGGGTTACGCGGTCGATGATGCGCTACAGGTAATTAAACGCCAAGGAATCACTTCAGCAATGATCGACGCTAGTGGCGACATCGGCACCTTGAATGCGCCTCCCGGCAAACGTGGTTGGCGGATCGGTATCGCG
>CAZIGP010000766.1:0-2729 GCA_964538425.1 uncultured Pirellulales bacterium
CCCGTATTTCCCACTTGTTCCAGTTTTGAGCGGCGCTGCCATGGGATGCCGCTACGTTCCAAGAGCGTCGCCACTTCATCGAATCGATGTGGATGTCGCGGCACGATGACAAGTTTTAATCGTGGGTGTTTTTCGGCGAGTACTGTAAACGCTTCGAGGGCTAATTGCTCTTCTGGTTCTTGCGTGCTACCGGCCAGAAACACGATGTCGCCCGTGGTGATTCCGGCGAGTTTTGCAAGTTGCTGAGTTTTGGGATTGTTGCGGTCACCTTGTGCGCCATCAAACTTTAATGAACCGGTGGTTTGCACTTGAGCATTTGATGTGCCTAGTGCAATAAACCGCTGTGCATATTCTTCATTTTGCACGGCGATGACATCGATTTGATTTAACACCGGCCTCAGCAGCCAACGAAGACGACGATAGCCTCGAAAACTTCGCTCACTAAGCCGGCCGTTGAAGATGGCGACTTTAGCGCCGTGTTGTTTTGCCGCGCGCACCAGATTTGGCCATAATTCCAACTCGGCCAACAATAGCAAGCTGGGTTGGATTCGCTGCATCGCTCGACGCACGGCCCAGGTAAAATCGAGCGGGCAATAAAAAACAATATGTTGGCCGTATTTTTGTTTCGCGAGTGCAAACCCGGTCATCGTTGTGGTTGAAATGACGCATTCTACTTCTGGACGCTGCCGTGAGATTTCTTTCAGCATTACGCCGAGCAAGTTTACTTCGCCGACGCTAACGGCATGTAGCCAAATGCATGGTCGGTCGTTAGCCCGCTGTGGGACTGCTCCAAAAAACTTGGCAGTAAAACCTTCGCGATACTTGCCTTTTACGATGGCTTGAAACACAAACCAAGGCGCCGCCAGGGTGAGCAACAGCAGGTAAACCAAATTCAAGAGGTACGACATCGCGGGACTCCGTTCCCGATGCGGCGAATAAACAGTGAGTTATCTCATCCAGCCTTCCATTCAATTACAAAATCGAAGCTGCCATTCCACCACTTTGATTTTTCATGCAGCAGTTTTTATATTTTTTGCCACTGCCGCAGGGGCAAGGGTCGTTTCTGCCCACTTTTTCCCCGCGGTTTCGAATTGGTTCCAATTTCTGCGCCTGGCCTTGTGAACCATCGATGGCCGATTGCTGCTGCTGGCCAATGTCGGTTTGGGACGGAGCTTCTTCGTGAATTGCCGCGGTTTCTTTCCAGGTGGAGCCGACAAAGCTTTCGTCCAATTGCTCCATTTTGAAGAACAAATCGGTGACGCGATCGCCGATGCTTAGCCACATCGCCTCAAATTGCTTCATCCCTTCGCGTTTGAATTCGACCTTTGGATCGACTTGGGCATAGCCGCGCAAGTTTACGCTCGATCGCAAGTGGTCCATGGCCAAAAGATGATCTTTCCAAGCCGTATCGAGGATTTGCAGCACCAAGGAGCGTTCCATACGCCGCATTTCAGGCCGATAATGTTCGTCGAGCACGAGTGCCGCTTGCTGTTCAAGTTGCTCGTGGTTGCAGTTTTTGATTTCATCCTCGGTCAAATCAGGATCGAGCGCTCGCAGTTGATCAATCAGCTTTTGCAGTGAAATGGTTGCCGTGGTACTACCCGCAATACCACCTGCCGAACCGTTTTCTGGATGATAACCACCAACCTTGGCAAATACGTCGTGAATCAGTTTTTCGAGTTCTGCTCGCGCGTCGGTCACTTTTTTGAGCGATTGCCGGCTGTGCGAAACCAAAACAGGGCGAATTTCGTCCTGTGATTTGTTTTTGAAATCATCCAACATTAGATCGAAATGGAATCGCTCGCGCGCCCAATTCACCAACTGGTCGCGATCGTAGCGTTTTTGGCCTGCCGAATCGCGCGTTGTGAAGCGATAAAATCCGGCCATCACCGGATACTCGGCTTCCTTTTCGTCGTACACTTCACGTGTTTTCTGATGCAGAAATTCTTTGAATTGTGGCGACTCTTGATTGCGCACCTCGTCGAAATTTACCGCGATGCCAAATTTGTATTGTGCCCAGGCGCAGGCAGTGCGCAAACCGAAATCGGGCTCAAGGAATCGTTTGCCTTCAGTGAGGTCGATTTTGCCGATGGCCTCACGACCTTGTTCTAAGAGCATTTCCGTGACACCGTCGCGGCCTACTTTTTTCAAATCGCGATCGCGGAGGTTCGTACCCCAGCGAACATTGGCGAATTTGGCGAGCGCTTCCCAATTCCAATCGGCTTCTTCCCCTTCCGGGATGTTTTCTTCAACGGCCTCGAACACTTGCGACTCGGCCATTCGTTCGGCCTGGTCTTTGGCCACGAGTTCGGCGGAAGCAAAATCGAGCCCACGGAATTCTCGAGCATCGAGTTCAGCCGAAAGCAAACTACCAGCCCACTTGGCGAATGTCTCGGCACCGTAATCTTTTTCGAGAAAGACATCGATATTTTGCTCGATTTGGCGATCGATCATTTCCAGAATCAACCGCTTGCAATTGCCACCGTCGAGAATATTTTGGCGGTAGGTGTAAACCCGCTTGCGCTGCTCATCCATCACTTCGTCGTACTCGAGCAGGTTTTTACGGATGTCGAAGTTGCGCTCTTCGACTTTCTTTTGAGCGCCTTCAATGCGACGGCTAACCATGCGGCTTTCGATCGCTTCGCCTTCTTCCATGCCTAACCGTGTGAGGACGTTTTTTACCCATTCGCCGGCAAAAATGCGCATCAGGTCGTCTTCCAGCGACAAAT
>CAZIGP010000767.1:0-2105 GCA_964538425.1 uncultured Pirellulales bacterium
GTTGCAATTGTCACTGGCGCATCGAGCGGCATCGGTCTTGGTGTTGCAGAAGCATTAAACGATGCAGGCGTGAAATTGGTACTTACTGGTCGCCGTACGGAACGACTTGAAGAGCATATTACACGCTTCGGCAACACAAGTGCTGTCGCTGTGCCAGGCGATATTGTGGATCCGCAGATTCCACAACAATTGGTTGACGCCGCCATGCAAACTTTTGGCCGTTGCGATATTGTTTTTAATGGCGCCGGCATTATGCACGCTGCACCTGTAGAAGAGATACAAATCGACCAGGTCTGCGAAATGGTTCGCATCAATTGCGAGGCAGCAACTCGCATGGCATATGTCGCTTTAAAACATTTTAAAAGCACAGGCAACGGAACACTCATTAACGTCTCCAGCGTTCTTGGCACAAAAGTGCGGCCGAACGCAGGGGTTTATGCCGGCACGAAATATTTTATCGAAGCCTAGTCGGAAGCCTTGCGAATAGAGCTTGCCAAGACGGAAATTCGCGTGAGTGTAATCGAACCTGGCCTAGTCGAAACCGAATTGCAAAATCATTTCCCTGTGCATCCAAAACAGGCTTTCGGAATTACGCAACCGCTGGCGCCTGCCGACATTGCTCGCGCAGTCTTATTTATCCTTGAGCAACCTGCTCATGTGCGGATCCCAGTGATGATGGTTCTGCCTGGTGAACAGCCAATGTGATCACACAGGAAATCAGAAATTGGTATCATGAGCCAAAGACTCTGCCGGCGTGTTGCAATTACCTGGCTAGCGACGCAAATCTTATTTCTAGCAATCAGCAACTCAACTACTATGGTACGTCTTTGAATTCCGTTGCTGAATGGGTTACGGTCGCACCATTTTCGGTATAAGTCGCACTTTCGACTTTGCGCATTGCTTTTAGCACTTCCAGCACAGTACGAACTTGGCCTAAATAAAGTTTGGTTTGTGGATCATCTGCTGCAGCAGCAGGAGCATCCTCTTCGGCTTCCTCTTCGTTGCTGTCAGCCATGTAGGCGGCCATAATTTGTCGTACACCATATTCAACCCAAGGTGTTAATGCATCAACCATCTCGGCCCAATTGAAATACAAGGCCGAAGCCAGAGGCTTGCTGCGATCACTCAGCGGGCTGCCGGAACTAAGGGCCAGCGGGGTATCGGCTAAAACACGCGCCGTTTGCTTGGGTGCAATCGATAGCACCGCAACGCGCTCGCTCAACCCTGCATTTGGTGTAAGTTGTGCATCAACACCAGCTTCTTCAGGAAGTTTATAGAAATAAATTGTCCCTGTGCCGGCGGCGGTTTTTACCTCTCTTGTTTCAGGTGCAGGAAGCTGAAAATCGGGAGGAATTGCATCTGGCTGCTCTTGTTTTATTTTTGCAATCAACTCCTTGGCAATCGACTTATATTCATCAACCGCCTTTTTGAGTAGTGCCGCATCACTGACGCCAAATACCATAGCGGCTTCGGCCATCGGCAACGGCTGATCATTTTGCCGCATGCCTTCGAACCAACGCTTACTAATCAACTTGGCATCCAACACAATTGCAGATTGACCGTCGGCAAGTGCAGGCAACAACATTTGCCCTGTCGCTTTATCAAGCCGTTCGACAAGCGGCATTCCAATTTCTTTGATTTTTTTAAAGTTTTCCTGCTCTGATTCAGCCATTTGCGACACGCCAAACTCTTCAAAATAGCCGAATGCCTTTTTAACCCATTTGCGCACCAATTCGTACTGATCTGGGGAGTATTTAGTTCGTGCTACATACGCCAGTAGCGGATTACCTCCAGCATGATCGAGAAGTGACAGTGGCTTGGAGCCATCGAGATATTTATTCTCCGACCAATCGTAACTGTAACTTTCCGTACCTTGATCTGCGAGGAAAGAAAATTGCATTGCCGCACCGGGAGTGGGTACGGCCCCTTTAATATCTTTACCTAGCTCTTCGAGATCTTTACCGATGCGTTCTTCAGCATCTTCCCCCAAACCAGCTTCTGGTAGGAGCCGCCGGAATAGATTTACTGTGTCGTCGATCTGCTGACTTGTGTTGTTAAGTGTTTGAGAAAACTGTTTGCTTACAAAGGAAACGTTCGTCAAGCGG
>CAZIGP010000767.1:2115-2722 GCA_964538425.1 uncultured Pirellulales bacterium
GGCGATCGGCAAATTTTGTTAAAGGCTCTAATTCCTTCGCCTCAGCCAGCGGCTTGCCAGTTCCCAGTTTGGCCATAACATCCAGCGATGGCTCGATGGCAAATAGTAAATAATCATTTTGAACACCGGCACAGACCACGGCTTTCAGATTAAGAAGTTTTGCTTTGAGTTTATCGTATTGTCCTGGTTTTTCTTCGAGATCTCCCCAAGGCACGTCATCCCATGGGATCATGCCGCCATCGAGTTCCAACACCAGATATTCTGAACCGGCAGCCGATTGTTTTTTTAGTCGACCTTGCAATTTTGGCTCTTCTTCAAACTGAGCCTCTAAAATCTCCTTAAGCCGGTCGAGTTGTTTCTTCGCACGTTCGTTGTCTGTTATCTTGAACCCGATAATCAAACCGGGAGCAGCCAACCGATCGACATAGGTGTTTAGAGAATTCAAAATTACACGAGCACTCGTGTTGGAATCTGCTCCATCAGCAACGACACCACTGTATTGAATCGCATTGATCGTGCTTATTAAAGTTTCAACGAATTCAGTAGCACTCTTGTCACCGCAAACAAACACTTCCTGAGATACACCATCAACTAGTAGATCATGTAA
>CAZIGP010000768.1:0-2721 GCA_964538425.1 uncultured Pirellulales bacterium
AATGGTTTTGACATCTTTTAAATGCTCAGCGCCTTTCAGCACTTCGACCACTTTGAATTTAGATTTGGGCAACGTATCACCCAAACCAGGGGCGAATGCATCCCCATCTTCGGTTCCCGGTGGAAGTTCGACCAACTCGACGATAACGACCGCATCGCTAAGATTGAAGTTCTGAGAAAAAGTCGGTTGCACCGGGCTGCAATAAGGGCAACACCATGCGCGGCTAACCGTGAGCAATACAAATGCTGCACACGCAATCACACACAAGCTAAAAAGTTTACGATGAATCATGGCTTAGTCTTTTGGCGTCTTTATTATAGGGAGAATTGAAATCCGGATTTTAAGGCGTCGCCGTTAACGATCGCGAAACATCCGTGCGGTACGCCGATAGGGCAGGCAAAAACCCTACCAGGGATGCCAGTAAAATCAGGCCTGGAATCAACAATAACTCCGGATAGGCATCGATCTGTATTCTAAATGGATTTTCCCCCAGAGGCACCTCCATATCGACCACATTTACGGGGGGCGCTAAGTACCCAAAACCAATTTCGACACCCGTGCGCTCCGCAATAAAGGGACTTAGACCGGCAACCAGCGCGTGTCCAAGAAGCCAGCCGCATAAACCGCCTAGTAGGGCTAATAGTATCGATTCTAACAGTACAATCGCCATGATCTTGCCCCGCCTTGCTCCTAAGGCTCGCATCACCGCGATCTCATGCCGCCGCTCGGACATGGAATTATAGATGCTCACCATAATGCCAATGGCGGAAACAACGACGACAAGCACCGTCAAACCAAAGAGCAACACCGTGAGAGGGCCAACCAAAGTGTCAAATAGCCGACTGATTTCACCAATCGGTAAAACCGCTTGGGCAACGAAATCCTTGTTAATGTCTTTAATCAGGCCAGGGGCATACAAATCTTGCGTTCGTAATAAGATAGCGGTGACCTCACGCTTATCTTTAGCAAGCGGTTTAACTTTGCCGGCAGCTTGAACATCGTCTTTTTCTTCCTCATTAGGCTGGGCTTCTGTTTGCTGACCGCTAGGAACTGTTCGAGCACGCGGCTTTTCCAGCGCATGCCCCTCCATCAAATAAAACCCTTCCATGTTGACGTACACGGCTTTGTCAGCCGGCGTGCCCGTGGGCTTCAAAATACCGACAACTTTAAAAGGGTCATGCTTGTGCCCGCCCGGCTGGCCATGTTCAGGATGGATTCCGTCACCAAGTTTCACATTCATTCGCTTCGCAACTTGCGAACCGATAACGCCGCTGAAAAAATCATCTTTCTTAAAGCCTCCACCTTCGGCGAATTCGTATTTCTTACCCGGCACATATTCGAAGTTTTCAAACATCTGTGGGCTGGTGGCCACTACGCGATGTTCACCGAAATAATCTCCCATCAGCACGGGAATGGCTTGCTCGGCGTACTTGGCAAACTTGCCATCGACACCGTCGCCCCGTTCTTTCGCGGGCAAAAATTCCTGATAATACCAGTAGGGGATATTTTCGACCGGACGGCTAAGGTGATAAACGGTGTTTAACACCAACTGCAGCGAGCCCCCTTTGGCACCGACAATGAGGTTGTAGCCAAGCCCCGCACCCGATTGAAACGACTGACCGATAATGCCACTCATCACCAGCACCGCCACGACAAGTGCCACACCTAAAGCCATTGACAATCCAGTCAACGAAGAAGCGAGTGCTCGCTGCTGAATGCTGCGCCAGGCAATTTTCCACAGAGACATGAGGAGGCGTTAGAAATTAAGACGACTTATGGATGAAAAACTAGTTATGAATTTCGAAATAAAAACACAAAACAAAACTTGTTAATGATTAATTGCTGCCTCGTTCCCGCCTGCCACGCGGTTGATTTTTTCAAGGTTTTCTACGCGATCGAATTGTCCGGCGACCTCAGGAGTATGAGTCACCAAGATCATTGCCACATTTTCTTCACGGCAGGTTAGGCGAATTAAATCGACGACTTGTTGCTGATGACGAGTGTCGACGTTCGCCGTGGGCTCATCGGCCAGTAGCAGTTTGGGCTTGTTTGCCAGCGAACGCGCTACCGCAACTCGTTGTTGCTCGCCTACAGAAAGCTGCGCTGGTTTATGATGCAATCGATGGCCAAGGCCAACACGGTCGAGCAACTGCTTCGCTCGATCAGGCTTGGTGCGGCCCGTCGCAAAGGTCATTCCAAGCAGTACGTTTTCTAACGCCGTGAAACCCGGCAGCAAATTAAACGTTTGAAAAACGTAACCAATTTTGTCGGCACGGAAGCGATCTCGGCCAGCTTCATGCAAGCGGGTAATGTCGTGGCCATCAATGCGAATCACCCCGGAATCGGGCTTGGCAATCCCCGCAATCAGGTGCAACAACGTCGTTTTGCCCGATCCGCTGCGCCCAACCAACACCATTTGTTCGCCCGCGGTCACTTGAAAATTCGGCACGTTCAAAATCGGCAATCGCCCGCCACCGGGTTCGGCAAACGATTTTTTGACATTTTCGAGAACGAGCATGGCCAGGTGGATTTACAGATTCGATTAGCTGAAATGACGGATCGTTAGGTATAAACGGCCGCGGGCGTTATTGCAATAGAGTTGCAAGTAGATCCTGCTCCGAGCGCAGCACCACGTCTTCGCAGTACGAATTTCAACCACCTGAGGTTCGCGATTTTCTGGCAAAACCCACTTTCTCAAGTACTCTCCTACAAACAAGACGG
>CAZIGP010000769.1:0-1189 GCA_964538425.1 uncultured Pirellulales bacterium
ATAGCCGTCGTTGGGGCGGCGGCGGCGCGCCGCGCGGCGCGCCAGCCGATTCCTCCCGAGCTACAATTCGCGCCCCATCCGCATCAACTTGCCAGTCGCCAGCAGCGGCGAATTCTCCTTCGAGTTCGCCAGAAACCTCGAATGTTTCCAGTAGTTCGTCCGGTTCAGAATCCAATTCAACGTCTTCAACTTCATCGTCGGGTGACGAAAGCTTTCGCAAATATGCTGCTTCGATGATCCGGCAGTACGATAAAGATCAAGATGGTGTGCTCAGTCGAGAAGAAGCCACAAAAATGACCAATGCAGATCGCTATGATGCCGACAGCGATGGTAAAATTACCTCCGATGAAATTTTCAACGGACTGAAAAACTATAAACCGGGCGGCGATAAGAGTGGCGAGAAGAGTAGTGAAAGCAAGGCAGATTTGCCAAGCAGTAGTTCAAAGCTGTCATCAACAGCAAGCGAATCGACCGATCGCAGTCGTGCAGCGCGAAGTGGTGGTTTTGGATCTTTTGGTCGACGAAGCCGCGGCGAGCGAAGCGGCGATTCTTCCGGCGGCAATAGTGGCAGCCAATCTTCTGGCGGTTCGTCCAGCCGCCGTTATACCCAGCGGTTGTCTGACGGGTTGCCCTCTTGGTTTGCGGGAAAAGATGCCGATGGCGATGGCCAAGTCATGATGCACGAGTACGCGTCGAATTGGAGCGATTCGGAAGTCGAGCGCTTTGCAAAATATGACCGAAACGGGGATGGCGTTGTCACCCAGCAAGAATGCTTGGCGGAAGATAAAAAGTAATCCACTTGCCTGTCCGTGTTTGGCTCCTTGCCAGGGTGGCACTGGCAAGCGCAGTCTGCCAGTGCTGCAACAACGGGTTGGTACCGCCCTTTGTGCAGTTTGAAAAGCGAAAGCCCCGCCCGCCGGCAGCTCTTACCGTCTCTAACGGTTCTGCAGCTCATTGCGGGCTAAATCGGTAACATTTCTCGGTATTTTTCGCTGGAAACTCTTGTCTACCAGACCGTTACCCGATATAAATTAGTAATATCATCAACTTAGTAAACAATAAATCGCCGATCTACACCTAGAAGCTAGCCAGAATCCCGAGGTTACCATGTTTACCAACCGTCTCCCCAGTTTCGAGATTAGTCCTTCGAAGCAGGCTTTTAATCAGCTTAATACCTCGGCGATGGTCA
>CAZIGP010000769.1:1209-2715 GCA_964538425.1 uncultured Pirellulales bacterium
TGGCCTCAAGCTCAGGCTTTTCAGCACATTTATCGATTGGCCTACGAACGAGCCAAACAAGCAACCCAAACACCGCTGTTCATTCGCCGTCTGTATTCGGTGTGGAATTAAAAACTTTTGAGTGAGCATCCGATTGATGCTAATGGTTCGACAGGGCTTGCTCTAAGTCAGCAATCAAGTCGTCTGCGTCTTCAATACCAACGGAGAGACGCACCAAGCCATCGTCGATGCCGATCTTCGCGCGCTGTGCTGCGGGAATCGAAGCATGGGTCATCAAGCCTGGGTGTCCGATCAGGCTTTCCACGCCGCCAAGACTTTCGGCCAACGTGAACACTTCGCAGCGTTCAAGAAATTTTCGCGCGCGCTCGACGCCGCCGTCTAACACGGCGGAGACCATGCCGCCGAATGCTTCCATTTGTCGGCAAGCAAGTTGATGTTGCGGATGGCTTTCCAAGCCGGGGTAATAAACGCGTTTCACATCGCCACGCTTTTCCAGCCAGCGAGCAATTGTGAGCGCATTTTCACAGTGCCGTTCCATCCGTACAGCCAATGTTTTCAAGCCGCGCAAGGCAAGGAAACTATCGAATGCCCCGCTGATGCCGCCGACGGCATTTTGTAAAAAGCCCAAGCGTTCGCGCAGCTCGGTATTGTCGCCGACAACAACCATTCCGCCGATCATGTCGGAGTGGCCATTGAGATATTTTGTTACCGAGTGGGCCACAATGTCGAAACCGCAGTTGAGCGGCTTCTGCGTGTACGGCGTCGCAAACGTGTTATCAGCCGCGGTAAGAATGTTGCGCTTCTTGGCAATCGCGGCGATAGCAGACAAATCGGTCAGCTTCAGCAGCGGATTGCTCGGCGTTTCGATCCATATCAGCCGCGTGTTTGGCCGAATGGCCGTTTCAACCTGGTCGAGCTTCGTCGAATCGACGTAAGTGAAATCAAGCCCCGCGCTATGGCGACGCACTCTTTCAAACAGTCGATACGACCCGCCATACAAGTCATCGCACACCACCACATGCGAGCCATGTTCAATCAGTTCCAGCACGGTGGCGATGCCGGCGAGCCCCGAAGAAAAAGCGAAACCGGCAGTACCTTCTTCCAAATCCGCCACGCAGCGCTCAAACGAAAATCGCGTGAGATTGTGCGAGCGGCCGTAGTCGTAGCCTTTATGCACGCCGGGCGATTCTTGCGCATAAGTGCTTGTCGCGTAAATCGGGACCATCACCGAGCCTGTGGTGGGATCGGGAGACTGCCCGGCATGGATCGTTCGGGTGGCAAAACCCTGCCGACGCTTAGGAGAGGCCTTATCGTTAGTCATGCTAGTGCTGTTCGTTGTAGTCTGGAAAAATTGCGTAGGAAACGTCAGGTTGATTTTTGGCGGCGCAAGTAATTGAGCACATCAACACGAGTGATCAAACCGTGAAAGCCATCTTCATCAAGCACAATGGCCACGCGGCCGGAATCAAAAATCAGCAGCAAATCTTTCACCGGCGTGCTGCGCGG
>CAZIGP010000770.1:0-2700 GCA_964538425.1 uncultured Pirellulales bacterium
CTGCGGCAAGCCATCTTTCGCACCCAGCAATGGCTGATTGCCCAGCAGCACCCAGAAGGTTATTGGGTTGCCGAGCTGGAAGGCGATACGATTCTCGAAAGCGAATTCCTACTGCTCCTGGCATTCCTCGGCGAAGAGCACACGCCGCTGGCCAAAAAGTGCGTGCAGTATTTATTGGAAAAGCAAACCTCCGGCGGTTACTGGACACAATACCCCGGCGGCGAAATCGATATTAGCGCCAGCGTGAAGGCCTATTTCTCGCTGAAGCTCACCGGCCACGATCCCTCGGCCGAGTACATGCAACGAGCCCGCGCCGCCATTCTTGCGGCCGGCGGAGCCGATGCAGTGAACAGCTTCACGCGGTTCTATTTGGCTTTACTCGGCCAAGTCCCATACGATGCTTGCCCGAATGTGCCGCCAGAATTTCTGCTGCTGCCCAAATGGTTCCCGGTCAACTTGTATTCGATCAGCGCCTGGTCGCGCACTATTTTGGTGCCGCTGTCGATCATGTCGGCCTTTCAGCCGATGCGGCAGATCGAGCCCGAGCGCGGTATTCGCGAATTATTCCTTAGCGACCCGCTCGATTGGCCTTATCCACGCTGCCCTGGTCTGAAGCGCAGCAAGCGGCTGATTAGTTGGGATAACTTTTTTCACTTCACGGACAAAGCATTCAAGTTTTTGCAGAAACATCGGCTCATGCCGCTGCGCAAACAAGCGGTGAAAGTTGCCACGCAATGGATGACCGATCGCTTCCAAGGCAGTGACGGCCTTGGCGCAATTTTCCCGCCGATGATTTGGAGCATTGTTGCTCTCCGTTGTCTCGGTCACGGCAATGAATCGCCGGAAATGAAATATTGCCGTGAGCGACTCTGGGATTTGATCATCGAAGAAGAGCACACCGCTCGGTTACAACCGTGCAAGTCGCCCGTGTGGGATACCGCCATCACGTTACGAGCCGTCGCTGATAGCGGCATGGATGCAGAACATCCTGTTGTCCAGCGCGGCGTCCAATGGCTGCTCGCCCAAGAAATTCGTACCAGCGGCGATTGGGCTAGGACTGTCAAAGCCCAGGCTGGCGGCTGGTGCTTCGAATTCGGCAATCCGTATTACCCCGATTGCGACGATACCGCAATGGTCATGCTTGCGTTGCGCGAATCGTTTGCCGAACCAAATATTAAGTCTTCGTCATTGCCGCCGGTGCTACGATTAGTCGGCGAAACGACCGCGCAAAATTTACCCGATGCCCGCCGCAAAGCCATGATGCTCGACGATATTAGCGGCGCCACGCAGCGCGGCCTGCAATGGCTCTTGGCAATGCAAAACAAAGACGGCGGCTGGGGAGCATTCGATTGCGACAATACCGCCGAATTCCTCTGCTACGTGCCGTTTGCTGATCATAACGCCATGATCGATCCCAGTTCTCCCGATTTGGCGGCGCGCGTGATCGAATCGCTGGCCAACATGGGCAAACGTGTCGGCGATCCGGCCATTAATCGCGCGGTCAAATATCTTCACGAGACACAAGAAGCCGACGGCAGTTGGTTCGGCCGCTGGGGTGTGAATTACATCTACGGCACCTGGCAAGCAATCGTCGGGCTCACCGCGGTTGGCGTGCCCACTCACGATCCCATGATTGTCGCCGGTGCGAATTGGCTCATCGCTCATCAGCAATCATCGGGCGGTTGGGGCGAATCGGCCGACAGCTATGCCGACCCCACATTGCGTGGCCAAGGTCGCGAAACTCCTTCGCAAACTGCATGGGCGCTACTTGGCTTGGTGGCCGCTGGTATGCACGATCACCCTGCCGCAATTCGCGCAGTCAATTATTTAATCAGCCATCAAAATATCGACGGCACGTGGGACGAAACCGAATTCACCGGCACAGGCTTCCCGCGAGTGTTTTATTTACGCTACCACTATTACCGAATTTATTTCCCACTGATGGCCCTCTCGCGCTGGGCCAAAGCCGCTGATAAGGCAGACAGCACAAAGCAGAACGCAGAAACATAAACCAATTTTCCTCACCCTCGCTCCACGATCCTCGCCTCTCACCCCTTCCTCCGCCATGTCCGTACCCCTTTCCCAAATGTGGACCGTCGCCAGTTACGTGCTTGGGAAACGGCTGCGCGGGGTAAAGCGATACCCGCTTGTGCTCATGCTCGAGCCGCTGATGCGTTGCAACTTGGCATGCGCCGGCTGCGGCAAGATTCAGCACCCGCCCGAAATTCTGCGAAAGCAACTTACACCGGAACAATGTTTCAAGGCAGTCGACGAATGCGGCGCGCCGGTCGTTTCGATTCCTGGCGGCGAGCCCCTCTTGCATCCACAAATTAACGAAATCGTCGATGGCCTCGTGGCCCGCAAAAAATACGTCTACCTCTGCACGAACGCCATCAAGCTCGAAGAAGCACTGCCGCGGTTCAAACCCTCAAAATACTTTTCGTTCTCGATCCACCTCGATGGCCCGCGCGAAGAGCACGATTTGGCGGTTTGTCGTAATGGCGTTTACGACATCGCCGTGCGCGCCACTAAAGCTGCCATCGACGCCGGCTTCCGCGTCACGACAAACACTACCTTATATAATGACGCTGACCCCAAACGTCTTCGCCCATTCTTCGACGCGATGATGCAACTCGGCGTCGAAGGGATGATGCTTTCTCCAGGCTACAGCTACGCCAAAGCCCCCGATCAAGATAACTT
>CAZIGP010000771.1:0-2697 GCA_964538425.1 uncultured Pirellulales bacterium
AGCGCGCGAAAATAGGCATAGAAAGACACCGTGGCTTGATTCGCTGCTTCGAGAATTTCTGGGGTCACAATCGGGTCGAGGCTCCGGGCTAAGTCCCGAGTCCAGGTTTTAAATTCCTCTTGGTCCTCGACAGGAACCCCCATCATCTCACAGATCACCATCGTCGGCAGTGGATAGGCAAAGTCCGCAATCAAATCCATCTTCCCAGCCGCTCGTACGTGATCCAAGAGCCCATCCACCATCGCTTGAATACGCGGACGCATCCCTTCTGCAACGCGAGGCGTAAACGCCTTGGCTACAATTGTACGCAACCGTGTGTGATCAGGTGGATCTTTCATCAACATCCAGTTGGTCTGCATCCGTAGTAACGGACTATCTGCACCGCCTTGCGTTTGCAAAAACTCCAGAAAACCATCCCATGTATACGGATCAGCACTAAAGCGCGCAGCATCACGTAACACCGCCACACAATCGGCATGGCGGCTGAGCACCCAACGGCCAGCAATGTCACTCCAATGGACCGGATCTTCCGTACGTAGACGATGATAGAACGGATACGGATTTTGACGAAACTCTGGATCATAAGGGTTGAACTCAAGTGGCCTTGCGGTCCAGTCAGGCTCAATAGAGACTCGTGTTACTGACATGCATTTTCTCCACACAGCTTTTAGCCATCAGCTCTCAATTTTCAGCAGGCGTCCACAACTACGAACGGGTTATGTATCCGTCCCCGTCTAGCTGATAGCTGACGACTGACAGCTGACAACTTTCTTACAAAAATGACGGCGCGCGGTATTCACCAAAAACTCTACGCATGGCATCAGAAATCTCACCGAGCGTGGCATAGGTCCGTACCGCAGCAATGATGACCGGCATGAGGTTCCCACCGTCACGTGCCGTTGCCTCAACTTTCTCGAGAGCCGCTTGCGCGGCGGCTTGATTGCGCTCTGCTCGCACCGCCGCTAATTTTTTCTTTTGCTGCTCTTCTAACGCTTGATCGACTTTTAGCAGTTCGCCTTGATTGTCTTCCTCAACCGTAAAATCATTCACTCCGACAATGACCTGATCTTTACTCTCGACCGCTTGTTGATAGCGGAATGCGGCTTCGTGAATTTCACGCTGCTGGTAGCCAGCCTCGATCCCTTTCACGGCCCCCCCCAGCTTGTCGATACGTTCAATGTATTCCACCGCCTTTGCTTCAAGCTGATCGGTAAGCGATTCCACAAAATACGATCCCGCCAGTGGATCAATCGTATCCGCAACTCCAGATTCATACGCAATCACTTGTTGTGTGCGGAGGGCAATGCGTACCGCGTCCTCTGTCGGCAAAGCCAAGGCTTCGTCTTTCGAGTTGGTATGGAGGGAGTTCGTCCCACCAAGAACCGCAGCTAAGGCTTGAAGCGTCACGCGCATAATATTGTTGTCCGGCTGTTGGGCCGTGAGGCTCGACCCCGCAGTCTGCGCATGGGTCCGCAACATCCAGGAGCGTGGGTCTTTCGCCTTGAAACGCTCCTTCATAATCTTCGCCCACAAACGTCGTGCCGCTCGGAATTTCGCAATCTCTTCGAAGAAATTGTTATGGACATTGAAGAAGAACGACAACCGTGAGGCAAATTTGTCGACATCTAGACCGGCCGTAACCGCGGCTTCAACATAGGCAATCCCATCAGCCAAGGTAAAAGCAATCTCCTGAGCTGCAGTCGAGCCGGCTTCACGAATGTGGTAACCAGAGATGGAAATCGTATTCCAGTTCGGCACGGTATCAGCACATAACGCGAAAATATCAGTGATGACCCGAATCGACGGCGTTGGCGGGTAAATGTAGGTTCCTCGCGCCATGTACTCTTTTAGCAGATCGTTCTGAATCGTACCGTTCACTTTGTCCCACGTCACTCCCTGCTTCTCCGCCACAGCCAAATACAACGCGAGCAGAATCGAGGCGGTCGCATTAATTGTCATCGAGGTACTGACTTTGTCGAGCGGAATCCCTTGCAAAAGGGTTTCCATATCGGCGAGTGAGTCGATCGCCACGCCAGCACGACCCACCTCCCCTGCGGCAAGCACATGATCAGAGTCACGTCCCATCTGCGTCGGCAGATCAAACGCAACCGACAGACCGGTCTGTCCTTGCTCTAGTAGATAGCGATAACGCTTGTTCGACTCTTCTGCCGTACCAAACCCGGCATACTGGCGCATCGTCCAAAAGCGACCGCGGTACATCGTCGGCTGCACACCACGAGTGAAGGGATATTGCCCAGGAAAATCGAGAGACGTCTGGTAATCCAGCGTAGCGGTATCGTCAGGGGTATAGACTCGTTTGATCTCAATTCCCGACGTTGTCTCAAACTGCTTCTTGCGCTCAGGAGAACGGGGAAGCGTCTTTTGCACAACTTTTTCGTCCCATTCCTTGTATGCCTTTGCCACGTCGCGGGTATCACTCATGACTTTCTTTGACCTCGATTCAATAAGCGTTGTGAAGTCTGCCTACCGGAAATCGAGTAGGGAAACAACCGGGCAGTCGGAGGAACCTGTCCTGAGCGTCACGCAACCGCGTCGCTGGCGATCCTCGCCAAGACAGCCATCTTTTCACTGGACGTCAGTGCTCAATTTGGCAGTGGGAGCACCAGCGAGAAGGTCGCCCCATGGTCAGGTGCGGTATGAACTTCAATATGGCCGCCGTGGGCTTCAACCAAAACT
>CAZIGP010000772.1:0-2696 GCA_964538425.1 uncultured Pirellulales bacterium
GAGAAGGTCAACCAGGAGACCCGCCTGAGAAGTCTGATCTGGCTGCGGCTCGCACTTTCTGGTCATTTCAATTGCCAAGCCGCTGGGAGCCGCCAAAGGTTCAACGATCCGACTGGCCATCGCAACCTATCGATGCCTTTGTACTGGCTTCACAAGAAGCGGTCGGTTTAGCGCCCAACGATCGTGCGGATAAGCCCACTTTGCTTCGCCGTGCCCATTTTGTAATTGTGGGATTGCCACCGACCGCAGAGGACATCGATGCTTTCGAGAATGACACAAGCTTGCAGGCCTACGAGAAAATTGTTGATAAGTTGCTGTCGTCTCTTCACTTTGGAGAACACTGGGCAAGGCTGTGGATGGACATCGCTCGCTATGGGGAAGATCAAGCAGACGATGAGCAGCGCGATATTTATCCGTATGCTTGGCAATATCGTGACTGGATCATTCGCGCACTGAACCAGGACCTTCCGTATGACCAATTTGTAAGATTGCAACTTGCAGCGGATTTGGTCCCCCACCCTTGCCGTGCCGATCTTGCTGCGCTTGGTTTTCTTAGCTTGGGCCCACGCTATAAAGACGGTGTCAATCCCGCGAAAAAGCTGGCCGACGAATGGGATGATCGAGTGGACGTTGTATCCCGAGGACTTCTCGGCTTGACCGTCTCTTGCGCACGATGTCACGATCATAAATTCGATCCAATCTCGATTCGAGACTACTACAGTTTGGCTGGTGTCTTTGCCAGCACCGTATTTGCGGAATCAGAGCTCGAAGGCAACTTCAAAGTTCATGTTGTCGCCGATGCTAAAGAGCCACGCGATCTACCGATATTCTATCGGGGCGACCCAACCAGACATGGCGCCATTGTGCCACGTCGCTTTCTCCAAGTTTTATCCGCCGATGAGGCATCCACTTGGTCGCGCGGAAGCGGGCGATTGGAATTAGACGAGGCGATTGTTTCTCGCAACAATCCATTGACTGCCCGAGTGATTGTCAACCGAGTTTGGGCAGAATGCCTTGGCAATCCACTGGTCGATACGCCGAGCAACTACGGCACAACAGGGTCTCGGCCATCCCATCCTGAATTATTTGATGACCTTGCAGTACGATTCATGGACAACGGTTGGTCGTTGAAAAAACTGGTACGGGAGATCCTACTATCATCCACCTTCCAGCAGAGCAGCTCTCACGAAGCTCGCAAACATGCTTTAGATCCAGATAATCGCCGATTGTGGCGGGTGAATCGTCGTCGCTTAACGGTAGAACAATGGCGTGACACCGTGCTAAGTGTCTCAGGTGTGCTCGACTCGCAAGTTGGTGGACCTGCTGTCGGCAATGCGAGCGACCCGGCTAATCACCGCCGGACTATCTACTGCCGCATTAGTCGATTTTCTACCGATCAAATGCTTAGTATTTTTGATTTTCCAGATCCTAGTGTAAGCAGCGATCGACGAAATCCAACTACCACTCCGTTGCAACACCTATTTCTATTGAATTCTGACTTCCTGGCAGAAAACTCTGCAAAATGCGCGCAACGAATACTGAATCAACAAAGTGATGATGAAAAAGCCAGGATTAGCACCGTTTACAAACAACTGTTTTCACGATTGCCGCTCGAGAGCGAACTCGATGTGTCGAGTAAATACTTAAGTCGATTCATGAATTTGTCAGAAAAAGACGGTAGCGAGTCGCAATCGGCACAATTACAGCGATCATGGAAGTATTTGATCCATAGTTTATTAGCTTCCAACCAAATGTTGTTTATTGATTGAACGAAATGATGATGCCTCCTGCAGATTGGTTTGGATTCCCACAAAGCACGTTCTGTACTTCTCGCCGTCATTTTTTGCAAAGAATGGGCGCCGGATTTGGTGGATTGGCTTTAGCTAGCGCTCTCGCTGAGCAAGGATTGTTAGCTTCCGAGCCAGTATCTTCACAGAACACGGTCTCATTGAAACCGCGTGCCAAACGCGTGATCTTTTTGTACATGACCGGGGGGCCGTCACAGCTCGATACTTTCGATCCCAAACCAAAGCTCAAAGACGTCGAAGGACAGCAGCCTACTTTTACGTCTAAAATCCACGTTGATCAGGGACTTGGGTTTAAGCCTTCGCCCTTTTCTTTTAACCGACATGGTCAATGCGGCATGGAGATTAGCGAGTTATTTCCGCATTTAGGTCGAATGGCAGATGAGCTATGTGTGGTTCGATCGATGACAACCGACGTGCCCGTACATGAATCTGCTAATTTCATGATGAATTGCGGTGCTTTGCTTCCGAATCGCCCTTCGATGGGCTCGTGGGTTACCTATGGTCTAGGGTCGATCAATCGAAATCTTCCAGCGTTTGTTGTCCTTTCTCGAGGGCTACCCACCTGTGGGCAAAAATTATGGGGAAATGTCTTTTTGCCAGGCGCTCTTCAAGGAACACGAGTTGATACGAGTGATGCTCGCTTGGAGCGAATGATTAGCAATATCGTCAACACACGAATGTCAGCACAAGATCAGCGAATGCAGTTCGAATATGTGCAAAAAATGAATCAATTGCATTTAGAACGGAGCAGTCAAGACAAAGCTTTGGAAGCTAGTATTGAATCCATGGAACTGGCCTATGCAATGCAATTTGAGGCAACAGAGGCATTTGATCTGAGTAAAGAATCGGCAAAGATCCGCGATTTGTATGGAAAAAGTGAGTTTGCAG
>CAZIGP010000773.1:0-2689 GCA_964538425.1 uncultured Pirellulales bacterium
GTAATAGCAGGATGGTGATGACTGCCGCAAAACCAACAATAAAAATCAAGCAGGCGATTGTGATTTGGCGGCGCAAAGACAATAAGTCGTCATGAATTGTTGCCAGCAGCGATTCCTGCCTAATCAAACCAGGGCTATCGGCGCGATATCCGTGTCCTTGCAATGCGGTTGTCGATTGCTCAACCAAGCTGTCTTGAACGGTTTCTTCCCCTAAAGGCGTCACATACACCCAAAACTTGCAGCGGCATTTTTTGCAGGTCACATACCGGCCAATTGTGCTAGAAGCCACAGCATTCATTTCGTGGCAATGTGGACATTGAGCATTAGTCGTCATGACAGAATTGTATCGCCGATCGACCGATAAAGTCGAGCAATGCTTAGCGCTAATTTTTCATTAACATGCCAAAAGCCATCACTTCTGGCCGAAACAACGGAGACTAATCATCAACTTCTTTAGCGAATGCGCAGCGCCGGCTCTGCGGTTGTGGCAGGATTGGCCGGAGCAGCAACGGTTTCCGAAGGTTGCTCTGGAGCAACAATCGGCTGCCCATGATTCACGTTCTGCGGCGAATTAGGATTCAATCCGTCTTCCAGTTTGTTTAGATACGGACCGATAACTTCGTGCAGTTCAGGCGGCATAACCGCGTCGGCCTTATCGAGCAGCACAGCCATCGCGCGGCCAGATCGACTTTGCAAAATGTGATCGCGCATCCCCGGCGAGAGCGCCAACGCAAAAAACGTGATTGCGAGACAAAGCAGCACACCTTTGAGCAATCCAAACAAGGCGCCGATTTGATGATCAAAGTCGCGCAACTTGATCCGATCCAAAAGTCCGGCAACTAAACGGAATGCCAACCATACAGCCGCTCCTGTCGCCAAGTACAACACAAGCATTGCCACAAAGCGATTCCACGGCGCTGTTTCGCCAAAAATCGGCGCTAACTGCGCGCTGAATTTCAAGCACACAAAATAACTCAACGCCAGCGAAGCTACCGAAGCTATCTGCCAAGCCATGCCCTTCCAAGCGCCAAACAATGTGGCACCGCCCAGCACCGTCAGCATCAAGATGTCATACCAGTCCATTGCGGGAGGGTTCGGGGGTCAGAGTTCCAGGGTTCAGGAAAAGAGATTGCGGAGTTTAACAAGCTCAACAGAACTGCCGAAGGTCAGTTTAGATCTGCAAGCCAGGCAATTTAGACAGCGATGCTGGCATTTCGACTGCCACGACTGGTCTTGGACGATGCCGCATCTTTTCGATACATTCTGCCGCCCAAATACTGAACCCTAAATCCCAAACCCTGAACCCTTCGCCATGGCCGGCTTCAAAACACACATTACCACCAGCACCGTTCTTGGTATTGCTGGCGGCGCAGTGTCGAAACTTTATTTCGATGTACCGTTAGAAACAAGCATTTTGGCCGCCGGTTTATGTGGCGTGTCTGGCATGATGCCCGATCTCGATAGCGGCCCCGGACGACCGCTGCGCGAAAGTTTGGCATTTGCTGCCGCAGTGGTGCCAATGATGTGCGTCGACCGGTTCAAGGCAATGCAGTGGCCGTTGGAATCGATTATTTTGGTCGGCGGCGCCATGTATTTATTGATCCGCTTCGGCCTCGCGACACTATTGCGCAAATACACGGTCCATCGCGGCATGTTCCATAGCATTCCCGCAGCTTTGATTGCCGGAGAAATTACCTTTCTCGCTTTTGGATCGGAAAAACTCGATTTGCGATTCTTCGTGTCGGGCGCTGTTGTCCTCGGCTTCATGTCCCATTTGATTCTCGACGAAATCTGGAGTATCGACTTTCATCGCGGCCTACCACGACTAAAAAGTTCCTTTGGCACGGCCATTAAATTTTGGGGCGACAGCGTGTGGGCAAATATATCGACCTATGCCAAAGTGGTCGTGCTCACTTTTCTGGTGGTCAACGATCCCGAATGGATGAGTCGTTTCGGTTCGGCGGGAGCAGAACAACATCAAATTGCCGAAACTATTTTTCACCGTCTCGGCTGGACAGCGGAAGAGTCGCCGAAGCCGCTCAATATCTTGTCCCCTCCTGAGACTGCGTCAACGCCAACCGACGGCCAGCAGCGCTAACGCACTGAACGCTGTTGTTTCTCAAAACGCTTTTCGGCTATCGAGTAATAGCGTCACGGGGCCCTCGTTGGTCAGTGTCACTTCCATGTGTTCACGAAATCGGCCGGTCTCGACGTGCACTCCTTGTTGCCCAGCGGCGTCGACAAATAGCTGATACAATCTCTTCGCCTCTTCTGGCGGCGCGGCATCGATAAAACTTGGCCGTCGTCCTTTGCGAGAATCGCCTAATAGTGTGAACTGACTAACCACCAGCATCGAGCCATTTGCCTCAATCAGTGAGCGATTCATCTTTCCGTCGTCATCTTCGAAAATGCGCAACTCGCTAATCTTTTGGGCGAGCTGCCGAGCATCTTCATCCGCATCGCCAACCGCAACGCCGAGCAAAACCAACAAGCCACGATCAATTCGTCCGACAATCTCTCCTGCCACAACAACTTGAGCTTGGCTGACACGTTGAACGACGGCTCGCATATTGCTGAATATTGAATGGTGAATGCTGATAACGTCTGCCGGCGGACACCCAGCATCTAGTATCCAGCATCCCGTATCAAGCACCTCTTTTGACACTCAATTGCAATTGCGATTGATTTG
>CAZIGP010000774.1:0-2682 GCA_964538425.1 uncultured Pirellulales bacterium
GTGTTGACCTTCGGCCACATTCACGTGGCCTCGTGTTGCCTTGATGCAGCAGAGTGATGTCCTCTGTTCTTTCACGAGCCCCTGGATTGGATACGGCGTTACCCTCGGGTTGGGTTCGGCCGGATGTTGATTTTTTTCGCCAGAGGTTGCCTTTTGGAATCATTCGCTCGAAAGGACGGATAGTCAACTCGGAATTTACTGGCCCACTAGCGGTGTTTTGCGGGTCCATGAGTGCATCCTTTCAAAAAGAAGAGCCGCGAGCGATTAGTAGCTAGCGATTAGCGGGAACGGTGGCTAATGGCTTGCTTACCAGTCGCTAAGAAAAGTAAAAAAGGCGGGGACTCGGTTTTTGGCCGAGCCCCGCCCCGATGGTTTGCCCAAAGTGTGAAGGGGTTTAGTCGTATGATGCAGGGTCAATTAGCTGCGAAGCCTTCAACTCCAGGAACAAACCGTGCTTCGTAACCCAAGCCGTCGATGAATTTTCGAGCAGCCAAATATTCATTCGCCGACATGGTTTTAATTTGTGCTTTCAGTTCTTCACGCATGTGACTGGTGATGGCATTCACGTTGGCATCCGTGATGTTGCCCACACCCGCGGTTTTGGCATCTCGCGTGGCGAAGATGCGATCAAGTTGGCCGCGAGCCAGATCAAACTCTTCTCGAAGTAGTGCGGCAGGCCAGTTCAGCTTGCCGGTAACAGGTTCCAGTTGATAGCTATTCAGTCGCGCGGGAGCCATCATTTTGGCCATCGCTTCCGACTGTCCTTGCGAGGTGATCGGTTCGCGCTGCGAAGCGCGGTAAGCGTCGTTCGTGCGTCGCATCGAGAAGTAGGTCTCGACCCATTCTTGACGGTTTTCGATATTCTTCTTCAAAGCGACTTGGTTATTGATGTTCGCCAGCGAGTTCATGTAAGCGTTGTCGCCATCGGCACGCACTAGGTCGGCCGCGCCGCGTAGTGCGCCTTCGGCAACGGTCGAGCTGCCATAACCCCAACCTGGGTAATATCCGCCGCCGTAGTAACCAGTGGCGGCCACGTTGGAGACAGCGCCTTCCGAAGCGTAATCCATGCCCTGGGCATTCGCATTGGCCGCAACAAAACTGACGGCGAGGACGGTTAAGGTGATGATGGTCTTCATGGCGATACTCACATGCAACTTTCTGCTGGCCCGAACTCTTTAAGTTGTTGGTTAGTGGTTGTTGTTGTCCTTGCCGATAACGGGAGTGGCTGGAAAGCAACGGGTGTGCCGAAAAGGAAACGTGCATGAGCGGAATTGATGCAAAAGACACGTGCAGAACAACTTGCAGCTTTGTTGGACGTTAAAGTGCTAGCGTGGCAAAGGCAAAAACGACAATCCACGGAGGTTCAAGATGAGACGAACGTCTCAAAATGAGAGCAAAAAGTGAGACGAACCTTTAAAACGAGCAGCCAGGCAGAAAGGGAGGCAGCCCGAACAGGCTAATGCTCTTGCTCGCAGATTTGGCTCAATTTGATTACTTGTTGCCGTAACCTAGGTTTTGGAAAGTTGGGGCGGTTTCTTGAATTTGAAGTAATCTAAGCCGCTCCCTGTGCGATTCAGTCGCACAGCAGCATTTTTAAGGGGCGCATCTGGATTCGTCTGTTTCCCGGCCGGTTGCCGCTTCTTTTTCCAATTGGGCAGATCCGGCAATCATGAGCATCAAAACCGCACGCAAAATTCGTCCTCGTACTTTAAGCATCGAAAAATTAGAACCGCGGCAAGTCATGGCGGCCTCCGTTACCGCCGTGCTCGATAGCGGCGTTCTCCGCGTCGAGGGCACGCACGAAGACGACAAAATTATCTTTCATCGCAATGCAGGAAGTCTAACGATCGATGGAGTTGCCGGCTCGTGGGCGGTCAGCAGCGTCAACTCGGTAGAAATCGAACTCGGTGGCGGCGATGATTATGTTTCGATTCGCCGGCTCGCCGGCATCGATGTATCGGTTACTTCAGGCGGCGACAACGAACGTGCCAAACTGGCCGACGGCCGTGATGTGTACTTCGATGGAGTTGGCAAGCAGTTGGAAGTAATTTCGGGCACAACAACCTTAGGCGGGCAGCAGCTCGATTGGTTCGATTCCAACGTGGCCGATCGCAGTGTTCGTAGTGATGCCAAACGCCGCTTCAGCGACACGGTGTTTGATCGCAAGGACATGATCAAAATCTTCCGTGAGGCTGCTGGCGAAGGCCGCATGACAAGATCGAGACTGACCGGCCTGCGAAACATTGCCAGAAATTCATCTCTCTTCGTAGATGTCGAATACGTTCAGGCACTGTCGAAATACGTGGTTTTTTCGAATCGCGCAAACAATGCCTATCAAGGGAAACGATTAGGCGATTTGAAAATTGGCTCGACCACAGCGCAACTCAATCGGTTGGTGAATAAGTGGTTCCTAGGGCGAGACCGACCATCCACAACCCTCACGGACAAAAACAAGGTCTTCTCTTTCAACTACGCCCGTGTCGCCGGCACGCTGTACGTGAACGGCGTTGATTACAGCGACATCAAGCAGGGAAGACTTGGCGATTGCTACTTATTGGCTGCCGCCGCGGAAGTTGCACATCGCGACGAGTCAAGCATCACCAGCATGTTCATCGTCAACGGCGACGGCACCTACACCGTGCGATTATATAACGGCGAAAAAGCAGAATACGTCACCGTCGA
>CAZIGP010000775.1:0-2677 GCA_964538425.1 uncultured Pirellulales bacterium
AGGAGGTGATGCTGCTGTTCGTCTGGCGATTAAACATAATCCTCAAGTAGTTTTATTAGATGTTCAAATGCCTGATGGGGATGGCTTAGCTGCTTTGGGACGCATTAAGCTGGATCGCCCCGACATGCCGGTTTTGATTTTTTCGGGTTTTGACAATCCTACTTATATCGCGAGAGCGGTCGCTCTTGGTGCGAGTGGATTTATATTGAAGGGCGCAACCCGAGATAAATTGATCGATGCAATTCGTAGAGCAGCTAATGGGGACACGATTTGGGCTCGTGATGAACTCCGTCGAGTCACGGGTGCTTTGGCAACACCTCGATTGGCATCTGATGTTGATGTGCCGCTCACCAAACGCGAAAGTGAAGTCTTAAAGCAATTAGCAAAAGGCCTGACAAACAAACAAATTGCCGATGAACTAGATATTAGCTACGAAACAGTGAAAGAGCATGTGCAGCATATTCTTCGAAAAATTGGGGTTACAGACCGAACGCAGGCTGCAGTATGGTCTGTCAGAAAAGGTTTGAATTGATACTTTCATTGTCGTTCAAACTCTGTGCCCGATAGTACTTCTCTTATATTTTCTAGAAATTCCCTGCGCGCGGCTTGCGCACTAGTGGCCCGATTTTGGGGCAAGTCGTTTATACGATTCGTGCAATAAGAATGACTCGTTTAGACAGCATGGCAATATCGCTTCGTGCCAGTAATCGTTGGTATCAATATACTTAGTTCTTTCGATAGTGTTTTTTAGGCACGTCTTATAAAAATTGGCATGAATATTGCAAATCAAGTAATTGGCGGTTTACGAAAGCGTGCAAAGCTGAAAGAGAAGCAGGCCACGTCCTGACCGCTAACTGGCACCAATGGAATTTGCCAGGAAATGTGTGTGATCTAAACGGACTGAGACAGGATTTTTCAAATGTTAGATTTTGATGTCCCTGCGACACAAGACGATCTTGATTTGGAAAAGCGTGTTATTCGATTTCTTGAAACAAAGCACGTTCCGAGTTTACGCCATTTAATAATCAAATCCCGTAATGGCGTTGTTGTCCTGAGCGGCCAAGTCCATACCTACTACGAAAAGCAACTGTGTAATCAATGTTGTGGCCGAGTGCTAGGGCTCGAAAAACTTGTTAATTCCGTCGAGGTAGTCGAACTTATACCTGGGGCCGCCGTTGTTGCCTAACGCTCTTCCTCACTCCCCCGAAGGCGGCCCCAGGTTTTTGCTATGCTTACTGTAGAGCGTGGCGGCTTGATTGACTCGACATTGCTGTCGCTTGCTTATTAGTGTTGAGATTTGCGACCAGCATATTTCTGAGTGCATCTTCGTCCCTCCGCTGGTAGCCACCCTCCCCTAAGAGAGGCACGTTTTTAGCCTAGCTTCTTTGCTTGCTGTCATGGTATTATTTAGCTAGCGAACTATTTGAGCGCTAACTATTTTGTGAAAGGCTACTCCGTGCTCGAATACGATTTTGAAAACAGCCCAGGCTATTGGATTTGTCGTTCCGCTCACGAGTTCGAGCGGGTGATGAATGTCGAACTCGAACCCACGGGCATTACCTACCGCCAATGCCAAGTGCTCGGCTGGCTGGCTCTGGAAGGCGAACTTTCGCAAACCGAATTGGCAGACAAAATGCAGATCGAACCGCCGACACTCGTAGGAATTCTCGATCGCATGGAACGTGAAGGCTGGATTAAGCGCGAAGGCGATCCCGACGACCGCCGCAGGAAAATGATTCACGTTTGTGCCAAAGCCAAACCTGTGTGGGACAAAATAACTGCTTGTGCCAACCGCGTCCGTTCTCGCGCAGTGCGTGGGTTGTCACCGGCAGAACAGCGGACACTAAAGAAACTTTTAACCAAATTACAAGAGAACCTGCGCACAGAAATCCGTGTCAAGGAAGCAGTGTGAGGAGAACAGAGATGGCGAGCCTGAAACAGCAGGTGAAACGAAACCAAGGGGTCTACTATGCATTTTCTTAGAGTGCAAAATCGTCAGGCAGTTACAGCTGTCGCATTTTGCCTATTATGGATCAGCACAAGCGAGCTTTATGCCCAGGGACAAGGTGGCCCGCCGAAGGTCGTCGTCGCGCCGGTTATTCGGCGCAGCGTGCAAATGGAGCAAACGTTTGTCGGCTCCGTGATGCCCGCACGTGAAAGCGAAATCGGTAGCGCCGTTGATGGCCGCGTTGTCGAATTCCCCGTTCAACAGGGTGATTACGTCCAAAAAGATCAAAAGCTGGCTCAACTGCTTACGGGCCTCTTGGAGATCGAAAAACGCTTTGCTGAGGCGGAACGTGACCTGCGCAAGCAAGAACTGCTCGAAATGCAGCGTGGTATGCGACCCGAGGAAGTCGAACGAGCCCGTGCTCAATTGGCCAGCCGCAAAGCACTCGCCGATTATGCCAGATCTCGATTGCAGCGGCTGCAGCGACTTGCACAACAAGGCACAATTACCGAAGACGAAATTCAAGATGCTGTCTCGCGTGCCGAACAAACTGACCAGCTTTATCAAGAAGCTAAAGCCGACCACGAGATGGCCGTCAAAGGCCTAAGGCAGGAGAAAATCGATCAAGCCAAAGCTCGCTAGCTCATGGCTGAAGAAGCGGTCAATCGCATTGATTATCAACTCGGCAAGCACACGATCCGGGCACCCTTTAACGGTTATGTTGTACAA
>CAZIGP010000776.1:0-2669 GCA_964538425.1 uncultured Pirellulales bacterium
GTTAGAGGGTGGTGAATCGGAAGCAATGAAGCCTAGCACGATGTTTGTTGGCTGGGTTGCCACTCCGTTCAACTTTACTTCCCAGCGGATACCCCAGGGAAGAGTCTGCGTGGGGCGAATCTCACAATCTGGTCCGTCCAACGGCTCGGCTTCTACTTGTGGCAAGCGTAAAAAAGCAGGGCAAAATGCCGCATGAACGATGGTGGTGCGCTGCCCGGCGACAAATTCCGCCCGCAGCCAGCCTTCGACCGACATCTTACCGTCGGGGCTGCGACTATATCTTAATTGCTGCATGGAGGTGGCATTTTCCCAATCGACGGCGGTTTCGCAGCTTTCAGGAGTTTGCAAGGACACCTGGAAATTTTCGGCAGGGCTTGAAGATTCAATGCCATGGATAAATCGATCTTTATCGATTGGTGCATGACGCCAGGCAACATCAATTTTGGAGCGAAATTTTTCTCGCCGCGCTTGCCACGCCCATACCTCTTCGCTAATCACAAGCAGCCACAATACGGTTAGGCCCAACCAAGAACTACTGGGCAGCGAAACAGAAACGGCAATCAACAACAGCGCCGCACTCAATAGCCAGAGTGCAGCCGCCTGCCGTGTGAGCCTTTTGACCACGGCGATTGTGCCCGCAGTTATGCCTCCTGTGGCAATCAGCCACGATGCAGGAAGCGGATCGACCAGCGCTCCTGCAAAGCGGCGAATTATTAAGACGATTGCTGCCAGGACAATCAACGAACCAAAAACGACGATTAAAGCGCGACGAAGCGTTGCAGTCGGGATTTCCGAGCAAGATGCACGGCTAATGGGAACTGCACTAACGGCCGCGTCCATGCGTATTTCCTTGCAATGGATGGTTGTATCCAATGTGTTCCGGGCACTAACGCTACCGGATCGCACGCATCACGCCATGGCTGCAACACCCGCAGCTTCGGCAAGCTCAGCGGCTCGGTGGGTACTTTCCCAGGTGAAGTCTTTGTCTTCGCGGCCGAAGTGACCACCGGCGGCTGTTTTGCGGTAGATCGGACGACGCAGATCGAGATACTGGATGATGCCACCGGGGGAGAGCGGGAAAATATCGCGGACGATTTCGCAAATACGTTCGTCCTCGACACGACCGCTGCCGTCGGTATCGACGCAGATGCTTACTGGCTGCGACACGCCGATGGCGTAGGCCAATTGCACTTCGCAGCGGTCGGCTAAATTGGCGGCCACAATGTTCTTTGCCACGTGGCGAGCCATGTAAGCGGCACTGCGATCCACCTTTGTTGGATCTTTGCCGCTGAAGGCGCCACCGCCGTGCCGTCCCCAGCCGCCGTAGGTATCGACGATAATTTTGCGACCAGTTAAACCGGCATCGCCTTGCGGCCCACCGACAACAAACCGGCCCGTTGGATTGATGTGATACTTGATGTCGCCGCACTCGATATCGTTTGGCAAGCAAGGCTTGATGGCTTGCTTGATGATGTAATCAGAGATTTCTTTATTCGATACGTGCGGAGCGTGTTGCGTGGAAACGACTACTGTGTCGATGCGCACTGCGCGTGGGCCGTCGAATTCGACCGTGACTTGGCTTTTGCTGTCGGGACGCAGCCAATCGACATCGCCTTTCTTACGCAGATCGGTCAGGCGATTTAAAATGCGGTGCGACAGTGCAATCGGTAAGGGCATCAACTCTGGAGTGTGATTGCAAGCGTAGCCGAACATGAGGCCTTGATCGCCGGCACCAATTTCTTTTCCTTTGGCCGAATCTTCGTTCACGCCTTGGGCAATGTCTGGGCTTTGGGTGCCGATCGAGAGCAGCACGGCGCAGGTATCGCCGCAGATGCCCATTTGATCGTCGGTGTAGCCAACTTCGTTGATGACTTGGCGAATGACTTCTCGGTAATCAACCTTTGCCTTCGTGGTGATTTCGCCGGCAACCATGGCCAGCCCTGTGGTGACCAGCGTTTCACAAGCTACTCGGCTAAAAGCATCTTGAGCGATGAGTGCGTCGAGAATGCCGTCGGAAATTTGATCGGCCAACTTATCGGGATGTCCCATGCTGACTGATTCGCTCGTAAACAACATTTTGCCAGATGCCACGGAAGGAAGCTCCTAAACAGGGTGCGACGAAGGCCTTGAACTTAGCCTTACATTATAGAAACAGATCGCAAGTAGCTGCAATCGGCGATTCAGGGCAATTTTGGCGGCAAAGCGAGAATCATGCAGCGTTTCGTTGCGCCAACATGGCGATATTTTTTTGCCCGAGCAGCGGCTCGATTAAGCTCCAGGTACGATGGGTTGCCCCTTGCTGGGCTTTCACGACAGACACGGCATTTTGTCCTAACGTGATGGAATAATGTGGTTCTTCCAAAGAGCGGCGAACGAACTCAGTAAGCTCTTCACCACTATTAACTCGCACGGCTGCTTTGGCACCCAGTAACATAGCAACCACATCGCGAAAGTTTTGCGTGTTAGGGCCAAAACTGACTGCTGCGCCGTAGGCGGCAGGTTCGATCATGTTCTGCCCACCACGGCTGGAGAACAAACTGCCGCCGACGAAGCCAATGATTGCAGTGCCCCACCAAGCGCCGAGTTCGCCGATGGTGTCGATGAGGAGGAGGCGGGGGGAAGAGTAGGGAGTGCGGAGTGCGGAGTGCGGAGTCGAGGAACCCGTATTT
>CAZIGP010000777.1:0-2664 GCA_964538425.1 uncultured Pirellulales bacterium
TAAGTATTCGCTGTGTGGTGGCTGACATTCGTTTGTTTATTTGAACCACAGAGACGCGGAGTCGCAGAGAGGATTTTTATTGCTTGTCTTCTCTGCGCCTCTGTGTCTCCGTGGTTCAATTTATCTTTGTCAAAAGTAAATTCTTATCGATCTAACTCTGCGGCGATGATGTTCAAACTTCCAAGCACTGCCACAACGTCGCTCAACGTGTGCCCACGAATTAAGTGGGGGAATACGGCAAAATGGATGTACGAGGGTGGTCGACAACGAGCGCGATAAGCAGTTTCGCTACCGTCACCCGCGATGTAAAAACCCAATTCTCCGTTAGGAGCTTCGATCGCGGCATAAGTTTCATCGTGTGGTACTTCAAAGCCGCGATTGCTCATTTGCAGCTCGAAGTGGGAGATGGTGCCTTCGATGGTTGAGTAAACCCAGCGTTTGTCAGGTAGTGCAGTGCGCTGATCGATGCCGACATTTACCGGACCTTCCGGCAGATTTTCAATCGCTTGCTGTACAATTTTTAAGCTTTCCCAAAGTTCGGCCATGCGAACCAAGTAGCGGGCATAGCAATCGCCGCTCTTCATACAGGCGACTTTAAAATCGAAATCTTTGTAAGCCAGGTAAGGCTCGTCTTTGCGAAGATCGCGGGTAACACCGCTGGCACGCGCAATCGGGCCTGTGCAACTGCGACTTAAGGCTTCTTCTTTCGTAAGAATGCCTACGCCCTTAGTGCGGTCGACGAAGATACGGTTACGGTCCAGCAGCCGCTCCATGTCGTTCAGAGTTTTTGGGAATGTTTTGCAAAATGTGCGAATCTTCTCGACGACCAGCGGCGTCATGTCATACATTAAGCCGCCGACGCGGGTATAGCTGTTCGTGAACCGCGCTCCGCAAAGTGTTTCGAAGATATCGTAAATAACTTCGCGCTGATAAAAAGCGTAAAGGAAATAAGTGAACGCGCCAGTATCGAGGCCGACGGCTCCATTGCACAGCAAGTGATCACTGATACGCGCCAACTCGGCAATGATGATGCGGATATATTGGCAGCGCTTTGGTAAATCTAGCCCTAGCAACTTTTCAACCGCACCGTGCCAAGCCACATTGTTGGCCATCGGCGAAATATAATTCATCCGGTCGGTAACGGTGACATACTGGTTGTAGTTCAGATGCTCACCGATCTTCTCGAACCCGGAATGCAAATAGCCGATATCAGGCATGGCATCGATCACACGCTCGCCGTCTAACTTCAGCACGATGCGCAGCGTCGTATGTGTGGCCGGATGCTGCGGGCCAAAGTTGAGCGTCCACAGGTAATCCTGTGGCTCATCATGAGCAATGTCGCGAGTTTCGACGGGAGCCAATGGCATGTTCGCTTAAGCACTCTCCCTGGTAATAACCGGAAAATTATGTCGTTCGCCGCGACCTTGTAATGGATAGTCTTTTCTCAGCGGAAACGCGGTAAATTCGTCAGGGAGCAAAATACGGCGATGGTCGGGATGGCCGGCGAAGGTGATGCCGAACATATCCCAGACTTCGCGTTCCATCCAATTAGCGCCTTCCCAAAGCGTGGTGGCTGTTGGCACAACCAAATCGGGCTCGTTCAGAAACGTGCGAACAATTAACCGTTCGTTCGTTGCCGTGTTGGTGACGATGTAAACCAAGCCAAAGCGATCGATCGCGTCGCGGTAGTTCAAGTAATCGACGCAAGTAATATCGTTGAGCAAGTCGAAGCCACGTTCGACTTTGAGAAATTTAAGTAAGTCAAAAACCTCGCCCGACGCCACAACCGCGCGCAAGTCGCCACGAAACTCATTCGTTGTCACCGCCGGAAAGCGGGCAAGTACAGCGTCTATGGTGGCAGCTTCAGGCTTCATGTAAATGTTTGAGTCTAAGGAACACCGATGAAATCAGATAAAAAGGATGAACACAGATTAAGTTCGTTTTTTACTTCTATCTTCGTTTATCCTTATTCATCCGTGTTTATCTGTGTTTTCTAGACGTTCAAATTATTGGATTTCTGGCACTGTCGATTTCCGCCAATCCTGGCAACTCGACCAGCGCTCGTTTTGGTTTTTGTCGGGCTTCGATTTCGAATTCGTGGCCGCGTAGCGTACCTTCGCGTTGAATCTTGTCTTGGAGATCGATAATTCCCTGAATCAACTGCTCCGGCCGCGGCGGGCAGCCAGGAATGTACATATCGACGGGGATAAATCGATCAATTCCTTGCACCACACTGTAGGTGTCGAACACGCCGCCGGTGCTGGCGCAGGCTCCCATCGAAATACACCACTTCGGTTCATTCATTTGCTGCCAAATGCGTTGGAGCACAGGAAGCATTTTCATTACGACGCGCCCAGCGACGATCATCAAATCGCACTGCCGAGGGCTAAAGCGAAATACTTCAGCGCCAAAGCGGGCAATATCATGCTTACTGGCACCCGTAGCCATTAATTCGATCCCGCAACAGGCTGTCGCGAAAGGCATCGGCCACAAACTATTTTTCCGGCACCAGCTAGCCAATTCGTCGAGCTTGCTAACCACAACGTTTTCAGGAATTTCTATCGCCACTTGAACACCCCTTTCCGCCAGTCATACGCGAAACCAACCACGACAAGCAGGATGAACACCATCGCACCGCCAAAGATCAAGCCTCGGCTAGAGATA
>CAZIGP010000778.1:0-2655 GCA_964538425.1 uncultured Pirellulales bacterium
TATGCCAGGGCGCGATCCTGGCGGAGCCGTGGCAACGTTGTTAATGGGTATTGGCGGCACCGTAATCGGTTGCGGAACTTTATCGTTCTTTTACCAGGATCATCGCGTAACACCGATTAGTCCGATTGGTTTTCTCGTCGGCACAGGCGGGGCGTTTATCTTGCTGCTATTTTATAGGTTGCTCGGTGGCTATTTCTTTCGCGAAGGCCACGTTCCACCTGCCGCTGCCCGGCCAACTTACCGGCGCCGTTTACGTCGCCGTGATGATGCGCACGTGGTTTATGAGGACGAGGTTTGATCGCTCGCGCGGGGCGGATATGGTAGGCTATCTCCGGTGGCCTATCTCTAAATCGACCATGCCCTTCGCGGATTCAGGGCGTGCTACCCCAATTATTGGCGTGTCACTCAACTTACACGCGACCGCGCCATGAAGCTGCATTTGTTAGGAACGGCCGGGTATCATCCCACGAATCGCCGGCATACGGCATGTCTGATGTTGCCGGAAGCGGGTGTGGTGTTAGATGCTGGCACGGGCATGTTTCGAGTGCGCGATTTGATTAGCACGCCCACGCTCGATATCTTTCTGACGCATGCTCATCTTGATCACATTGTTGGGCTGACGTTTTTGCTCGACATTTTGCATGAAAAGCAATTGCAACGGGTGACGGTTCACGGGCAACCGGAAAAACTGTTGGCGATCGACGAACATTTATTCAGCGAGCATATTTTCCCGGTAAAATTGCCTTGTGAAGTGCGCACGTTAGCCAAAGAGGTTTTGCTAGCTGGCGGAGGCAAATTAAAGCACTTTTCGTTGGAGCATCCTGGCGGTGCAGTAGGATTTCGGCTCGATTGGCCGGGCCGCTCGCTCGCCTATGTTACTGATACGACGGCGCGTGGCGCTGATTCGTTGTACTTAAAGGACATTCGCGGCGTTGATTTACTGATTCATGAGTGCTATTTCAGCGATCAATACCACGAGCTTGCGGAACGGACCGGGCATAGTTGTGCGACACCTGTCGCCGAATTAGCGAAATCGGCCGGCGTGGGACGGTTAGTGATTGTGCATTGTAATCCGATCGCCCAAGGAAATGATCCGATTGGAATGGATGCTGTTCGGCGAATCTTTCCGAAAGCTGAGATTGGCGAAGATGAAATGATCGTTGAGTTTTAGCGACTAATCGAGCCAGTCCTTTTCTTCGAGCCGTTCCGGCACATAGGTGTCGGTCACGTAGCTGATATCTTTGGAAATCAGTGACTCAACTTCGAGCTTGAAGCCGTTTTTGAGCATCAAGTCGATTTCTTTTTGCCAGGCTTTTTTTGGAGCGAACCAAGGGTAGGCCGCGATTTGTTTCGCGCGTTTCACGTCGCTGTCGTTCAAGCCAATCGTGACGCTGTCGGAGAGTTTACAGCGGTTGAAATCGATGCTTCGCAGCCCGAGGAAGCGGATTTCAGGGATGGCCATTCGCTGGGATTCGAACGCGAGATTGATCGACCCTTGTTTAAGCACGCTGTAGATATAATATCCCCACGGATCGTTATCGAGGACGCAGTAGATCGGCAATTTCAATTCATTGTGGAGGCGGTGCAGCATTCGTCGCACCCCGCGCGGCGGCTGGCCGGCGCCGTGAGTGAGTAGGCAATTGTGCTTTTTCCAGAATTTGTCTTCATTGAAGCGTTGCCAGACCGTACCTTTTTCGACATGGAGGATAAACTTCGCGTCACACTTTTTCGGATCGAGTTTAATGACTTCCGGCTCGACGATGGAGGGAATTCCATAACCGCCGGAGCCCATTCGAGAACAGTCGATTTCGTCGCCACTATCGTTGAGGATGATATTACCGACCATTTCGCCACGCTTGTCGGCGTACAGGTGCAACTCTTCTCGCAGGCTGGCGATGAGAACTTCCAGGTCTTCGATGATGGTGTCTGATTCGCTCTGGTCGTCGAAGGTGTTTTCCATCGTACCGGCGATCTTGTGCTTGAGCATGTAGTACATACCGCGGATGCTAATGGTCTTGCTTTGATCGAGCAATTTTTTGCAGCCGCTGGCGACCAACATAGTGCGCATGTAAGCTTTGGCCTGACCCAAATCGAAGAGCAACCGCCGGTTCGTGCTCTTGCCCATTTCGATGATCCGCTTTCGCGGGCTGTAATGGACGTTGGACAACGTGCGCGAAGGAATATCGACGTGAGGATCGCGGCGCTTGTCGGCTGCAACGACGACTTGATCGGCCAGTTCTTTGATAACGCCGAGGGTTTTCTTATCGCGCGGGGTAAGTTTGGCAGTGGCGACAGCCGCGGAGCCGTTGGATGATGATTTGCGAGAGCGTTTGGCCATACAGATGGGTTCAGGGGTCAGGGTTCAGTATCGGTGTTGAATCTTAAGAATCCAGTAGCTTAATGTTCGGCGAAGTCGCCGGTATTCTTACGAATTCGCTGTGCTTCAAATTACTTTTTTCGTCTGGGGCTTTTGGCTTTTGTTTTCTTTTTGGGTTCAGCCTCGGGTGTTGCAGGGGCGGCAGTAATTGGCACACCCGTTTGTGGTTCGACGATCAGCACACTACCGCCGTAGTCTTCTGCATTCGGCTCTTCGAGTGGTTTGCCGTCTTCGCCAAGCACGACATCGGCTTCTGCGGTTTTCTTTTTGGCGACAAG
>CAZIGP010000779.1:0-2655 GCA_964538425.1 uncultured Pirellulales bacterium
GATTGAGCTAAGGGCCGAGCATGAATCCTAAATTTTTCCAGGAGAAACACTTGCTATGGGGTGGCATTCCTGACACAAGAAAGGTGTGATAAAGCTCCGTATCCGCATCCTTCACCGAATTTGAGCACGTCACCCAAGCGATTTTTGTAGAATGAGTTTACATCGAAGGAAAGTAACCATCTTGGGACTTGGTCGCCACGGTGGCGGCGTGGCAGCATCAAGATATTGCGCCGAGCAAGGAGCCATCGTCACCGTCACCGATTTGGCCCACGCGGCGTCACTTGCCGATTCAGTGCAAATGTTGGGCGACGTGCCAATCGCAAAATTCGTTCTCGGCGACCATCGTGAAGAAGACTTTGTTAATGCCGATCTTGTCGTGGTAAACCCCGCCGTCAAACCCGACAACCGATTAGTAGAACTCGCACGAAGCCATCATGCGGTCATCACGTCCGAAACAGAACTGTTCTTAAACGCTTGCCCAGCGTTTGTTGTTGGCGTGACCGGCACTGTGGGAAAGTCAACAACTTGCGCGATGCTAGCCGCTATGCTCAAAGCCGGGGGCAAACAAACCTGGCTTGGCGGCAATATTGGCAACAGCTTACTTGCGGACTTATCTCAAATACAGCGCACCGATTTTGTAGTGCTCGAGCTAAGCAGCTTTCAACTGTATTGGCTAAACGAAAATTGCCGTTGGCCAAGCGGAGCGATCATGACAAATTGCTCGCCCAATCATCTCGATTGGCACGCTGGTTGGCAGCATTATGTATCTTCAAAGCAACGGTTGCTTTCACACTTACCCAAAGAGGGTTTTGCGGTCTTGAATGACGATGACACAGAAGTCTCGTCATGGAAAGATAAGATCGCTTCAACAAAATACTCCAGTTCGTTGCCACTCGAAAAAATTCCTATACTGCCTGTGCCCGGCCAGCATAATCGCATCAACGCAGCTCTTGCGGCAAGCATGGCAATTGCAGTCGCTATCGACGAAGCGGCCGTCTTTAGTGCCCTTACTGGCTTTACAGGTTTGCCACATCGTTTGTCGTTAGTCGCTGAAATTGCCGGTCGATCGTTTTTTAACGATTCAAAATCGACAACGCCGTCTGCAACCATCGCTGCCTTGAAAACCATGGATCGCCCCACATGGTTGTTACTCGGAGGTGCTGATAAGCAAATCGACTTGGAGCCACTGATGCATGAAGTTACCCCGCGTGTCCAAGGAATTGCTGCATTCGGAGCCGTTGCCGGTCAACTTGATAAATTAAGCCAGGAAGCAAAAAAGAAGCTGCTTTCGTTTTATCGCACAAAGACGCTTGCCCAAGCACTCACCTGGTGTTGGCAGCAATCTCGCGCGGGCGACGCAATTCTACTTTCACCTGCCTGCGCCAGCACCGACCAATTTCGCGACTATTGCCAGCGCGGCGAAGAGTTCGAACGATTATTAAGATCACTTCCGTCCTGACCGAAAGGCGAAGGTAATGCAAACCACATCTACTAATTTAGGCGTTTCCCTTTGCTATCTTCGGCACTTCTTACTTAAATTACCAAAACCCGAAGTGTTTATCCGAAAATTTTTGAAGAATTTTAGCGTTTTAACCTCGTTCGCTAAAAAACCTTAGGGTGTACAGTAATGTACATGTTCGATAAAAAACCGGGGTGTTGTGTGGAAAGAGAATTGACTTTTTTGGCGATATTCTCATATACTGTCCAGGCGTTCAAACTCATCACCCACGAAAGCCGCGGCGGCGCAGCGGGCGGCTGGCTTGAAAATTTGGGGCTTCTGCGACATAAAGGAATCTTTCAAAATGGTCACCGCCGTCAAATCGAACAATCATCAAGAAGTTATGGCCAAGAAAGAGTCACCCAAGGGGGAAAGAAAATCGGCAGCCGACAAAGCCGATAAGACAGACAGGGCCGATAAAACGGACCGGGCCGACAAGGCAAAAGATCTCATCGCCGAGCATCCGCAATTAAAGACTGCTATTGCTCAAATTGAGAAAGAATTCGGCGAAGGCTCGATCATGCCGCTGGGGTCGACCGAGGCCGCCGGCCAAAGAATTCAAGGTATTCCAACAGGTAGCTTATCGCTGGATTTAGCGCTTGGCGGACAAGGGATTCCCAAAGGGCGGATCATTGAGATTTTCGGACCCGAATCGAGCGGAAAAACCACACTAGCTTTGCATGTCGTTGCCCGAGCTCAAAAAGCTGACGGCATTGCAGCATTCATTGATGCCGAGCATGCTCTTGACCCTGGCTGGGCAAAAAAATTGGGCGTCAACTTAGAAACCTTACTTGTTAGCCAGCCCAGCAGTGGCGAAGAGGCAATGCACATCACTGAGATGCTTATTAAGAGCAACGCCGTCGATGTGATTGTAGTCGACTCAGTGGCCGCTCTAGTGCCACAAAAAGAACTCGACGGCGAAATCGGCGATTCACACGTCGGCTTGCAAGCTCGGCTCATGAGCCAAACGATGCGTAAACTGACCGGCGCCATTGCGAAAAGTAAAACCTGTGTGATCTTTATCAATCAAATCCGTGAAAAGATCGGCGTCATGTTTGGCAGCCCTGAAACTACGCCAGGCGGCCGGGCATTGAAGTTTTATTCATCGTGTCGCATTGATGTCCGTCGCATCGGCCAACTCAAGGATGGCGAAGATG
>CAZIGP010000780.1:0-2654 GCA_964538425.1 uncultured Pirellulales bacterium
GGGATGCTGCCGGCGGAGGTGTTGCCGTATTTGTCGAGGTTGGCGAAGACTTTGCTGCGCTCGAAGCCGAGTTCTTCTGCGGCGGCGTCGATGATGCGGATGTTCGCTTGGTGAAGCAGTACAAGGTTGACATCGGCGGTGGTCAAACCAGCGTTTTCGAGGACATCGCGGACCGACTGGGCGATGAGTCGCACAGCCCACTTGAACACGGGGCGGCCATCCATACGCATGTAGTGTTCGCTGCGGGCAATCGTTTCGGCGCTGGAGGGATTGCGTGAGCCGCCGGCTTTCATGCAGAGAAGCTCTTCGCCCGCGCCATCGGCGCCGATCGAAAATGAAATGAGGCCTTGATTACTCTCGCCGCGCGCGACGAGGACGGCGCCCGCGCCATCGCCAAAGAGCGGGTACGTTTTATTGTCTTGAGGCTCGACGATGCGCGAATTGCAATCGGCTCCGATGATTAGCGCGAGCTTGCTGCAACCGGTGGCGACGAATTGGGAACCGGTCACGAGAGCATAGGCAAAGCCGGCACAGGCGGCAGAAACATCGAAGGCCCCGCAGCGTGCGCCGAGCTTATGTTGAACTTGCGTGGCGGTGGATGGAATTGGCAAGTCGGGGGTGAATGTGCCGAGGACGATCAAATCGATATCGGCTGGCGTAACGCCTGCTTTTTCGATGGCACGGCGAGCAGCAGCGACCGCTAGATCGCTTGTAGACATTCCGGGAGGAGCATGGCGGCGCTCGCGGATGCCGGTGCGCTGGATAATCCACTCGGGATCGCAACCGTATTTTGCCAGGTCTTCATTACGAACGACCAGATCGGGAACGTAGCTGCCGACACCGATCATTTGCACGCCGGGGAGACGATGCAGTGGGGCTTTCAAGTTGGGATCGGATGCGAAAGACACGTGTGATGGGCTAGGATTTTGGGGCGAGGGATGAGAGATTTTTGTGTTAACGGTTGGCAAGTGGGGTGTCGATCCATCTTCTTTCGGCGTGCGACTGAAGCACTGCATCGGCGACGATTTGCGAATTCAAGCCGTCGTAAAAACTTGGAACCGCATCGCGACGTTCGACAATTGCTGTGACAAACTCCCACATTAAATCGTATCGAAAAACGGTTGCAGGTTCGCCGTCGGCTGGGTCTCGCGGACTGCCGGCGGGTTTTAAAAATTCGTTCGGCACACGCTGGGGGGACAAATCGGAGCCGGTGCGGCCTAATAGAATAGTATTGGGTTCGTGCAATTGGTACACGGCGGAAGCTTCGGAACCATTAATTTCGGCCCATTCGTGGCCGAAGCCGTTGCGGCCGTAGCCTTTGGCGAGAGTGGTGCCTTCCCAGACGCCGGTGGCACCGCTAGCAAATTCGCCAATGAGACTCGACCAATCGTCGACATCGGAGGGAGGACAGGGTGAGCCGTCGGCCGTTGTCGTCCGAGGGGCAAAACGGGCGATGGCTCCGCAAACTCGCTCGATGGGCCCGAGCAAGTCGATGGCGAAATCGATCCGGTGGATCGTCATATCGAACAGATCGCCCGCACCGGCTTTCTCTTTATATTGCCGCCAGGCCCAACTTGTTTCCGGCAAATCTAAAAAACGTTGACTACGAAAATGCCGTGGCTGACCAAGGGAACCTGATTTTACGAGGTGCCTTAAGTATCGCATGGCCGGGGCGAAACGGTAGGTGAACGCCGTCATGTGAACAACACCGGCATCGCGGGCGGCAACATACATGTCGCGAACTTCGGCAGCGTTTAGCCCTAGCGGCTTTTCGCACATGATGTGCTTACCGGCCTTGGCCGCTGCCACAGCCATTGAGCGGTGGGTGAAGTTTGGCGTGGCGATGACGACGGCGTCAATTTCGGGATCGCTACAGATTTTAGCGAAGTCGGTTGTGACTTTGTCGATATTCCAATCGCTTCGGCGGGCTTCGAGAAGTTTTGCATCGGCGTCACAGGCCGCTACCAGCTTGGCGCGCGGATCGAACCGGATTGCGGGCACGTGATGGTAGTCGCTGACCTTACCGGCACCGATCATTGCGATGCGCACCGGCGGTTTCGTAGCGTGTGCCATCATGCAAACTCAATCCGTGAGGCCGCATCATGTAATAACAACTGCGAACCGGGCGGCATCACCAATAATTCAGCAGCTTCGCACTTCAGATTCCATTAGATTCGTGGAATCGGCAATAACTGTAACCTACGGACTTTAGGTCAAATCTACAAGCCACAGAGATTTGCGGATTTTCGAAGGCTGTCCAAGCCACGCCCCTTCCTTGCATCAGGGCATTCTTCCCTGCTCACATTTCTCGATGAATTTTAGGACCGCGGCACGATATGCGTGTGGATCTGACTCAAGCAGTTGTAAGTGATCGGCACCATCGAACACGATCAGCTCGGAGGAATCTTTGCAGCAATCGCAGATCGATTGTGATTCGGCGACAAATGCTCGTTTGTCGGCAGTGCCGGCTAAGACCAACACAGGAATCTTGGAAGGTATTTTCGATGCGGCTTCGATGGGGGAGATTCGATCTGCATCGGAGAGAACCAGAGGGGAGACTATCTTGATGCCTAAGTACGCGACGTAATTAAGTACAGGTGGCAGGCGTTGGTTCAAGCGATTCCAAACGGCGGTGTGTAAATCGCGATAGGGGC
>CAZIGP010000781.1:0-2652 GCA_964538425.1 uncultured Pirellulales bacterium
CTATGCCGCAGCCAAATATCGTTTCGATTCACTTACTCAGCGACTCGGTGGTCAAACCGATCGTTGGGTCGCCATTGTCCCATTGCGCCGCGCTCAAATGCTCGTGCAAGATAAACAATGGAAACAAGGGCGTGAATTGGCGGAGTCGATCGGTCGCGATTTCGCCGACTTCGATCAGCAATACGAAGCCGACTATCTCATCGGCCGCTGCTTAGCTGCCGATGCCGACTTCGAAGGCGCTCGCGGCATGTACCAAAAAGTTGTTCGCTCACCAGCCGGTGGCAAAACCGAAACTGCTGCGATGGCTCAGTGGATGATCGGCGAATCGTACTTCCATCAAGAAAACTACGAAACTGCATTGCGAGAATATCTGCGTGTTGAAATCTTATATCCCTACCCTCGCTGGCAAGCCGCCGCTTTGCTGCAAGCCGGCAAATGCCACGAACAACTTGGCCACGACAAAGAAGCGATCGAACTCTACACGCACTTGGTCAAGAAACATGCTGATAGTGAATTCGCCAACGAAGCCGCCCAGCGCATGAAAGATATCGCCGACCGTCCGGCTCCGGCACCGGCAACCGCCGACGTCAGTGGAGAATTAAAATCGGTTTTGATTAAGAAGTGATCTCGCCGTTGCGAATATCAATCCGCAGTTAAAAAACAAAATCAAATAGTCAGACATGTGGCCTATGCTTACTCAAACCGTCAATCGCGCGTTTTTCGCTCGTCTTGTAGTACTGGCATTATTTGTTTTGCTCTGGATTGCGGTTCGCGCCAGTTCCGGACAAACCCCGGCTGCTCCGACCGCAGCGCCCACGCCAGTTGTCGAAAATCTTGACGCTCCTGCCGAAGCTGGTATCGCCAATCGCAATCTGCTCGGCATTATCCGCGACGGCGGTCTGTTGATGTATCCGTTATTTCTCTGCTCATTTGCCCTGCTGGTGTTCGCTTTCGAACGAACAATCAGTTTGCGAACTGGCCGAGTCATTCCAGGCCCATTTGTCAAACGGTTCCAACATCAATTGGAAGAAGGCCAACTCGACCGCGAACAAGCGATGCTCGTGTGCGAAGAAAATGGCAGCCCCACAGCCAAAATTTTTTATGCCGCCGTCCGTAAATGGGGCCGCCCCGCTGTCGAAGTGGAGCAAGCCGTTATCGATGCCGGCGAACGTGCCGCAGGAGATTTAAGACGTTATCTGCGTGTATTTAACGGCGTTGCTACCATCAGCCCGCTGCTTGGCTTGCTTGGCACCGTGTTTGGCATCATCCGGGCGTTCAACGATATTGCTTCCTCCGATGCCATGGGTCGCATGGAAATGCTCTCGAAAGGCATTAGCGAAGCGCTATTCACCACCGCCATGGGCCTCCTCGTTGCCATCCCCGCGGTGGTGCTGCATTTGTACTTCGTCAGCCGCGTCGATCGCCTAGTAATCCAAATCGATACCGCCAGCCAAGACGTTGTTGAAACCATCTCCTCCGAAGCATTGCAAGAAGCCAGCCAATCGCGCCGCAGCCGCAAAGCCGCTTAACCTTAACGACGAATGCTAACCGCTAATGGCTAACTGCTAATAGCTTTTTATGCCCCTAAAAACTTCTGCCCCTGAAGAACCCACGCTGAATCTGACGCCGATGATCGACGTCATTCTCACGCTGGTTTTGTTTTTCATGGTTGCCGCCAAGTTCACCGAGGCAGAACGTTCGATCGACTTGCAAGTCCCCACGGTCAGTGGCAAAGGCGCAATCTCGCAAGCGCCGGAACCCAAGGTGGTCAATGTCATGCCCGATGGCCGCGTGCTTTTAGGAACCATGCCCATCAGCCTCAGTGATCTTGAAAAACAGCTCGCTGCCGCCAAACAGCACTATCACAAACAAGCCGTACTCGTGCGCGGCGACCGCAGCGCTTCCCACGGCCTCATGACCGAAATTTACGACACCTGCCGCCGCGCCGGCATTACCGAATTAGCAATCTCCATAAAAGTAGATGGAAAGAGGCGGTGAACAGGCAGCAAGCATTAAGCAAGAATATCAACCTTCAAGGCAGCGGAATTCGTAAGAATTCCGCTTTTGTTGTTCTGAACCCTGAACCCTGAACCCTCCCCTCGTGCTCGCTTCCATCTTCACACCGCTGCAAAGATTCCTCACCGATCCTCAGCTACCTTGGATCATGCTTTGGATCGGCTTGGCGTTTCTTATCATCGCGCTCATCGTGATGATTCGCACCAGTTGGGGGCAATCTCGCCCGCTGCGAAAATGTGCAGCCCTCTCGCTGCTGGCCCATTTGTTATTAGCATGTTATGCCACCACGTTCGAAATCGTTATGTCCGTCGGTGGCTCATCTCACCACACCAACGTTAAAGTAACCCTGATCGACGGCACCGAAGACGGCGTCAACGATCCATTCACAGAATCGCACTCAGACATTTCTGCCGAAGCTCGTGCTACAGAATCACCAAACCCGGCAGATGTTTCCGCGGATATCCATCCACGGTTGGAAGCAGATGAAGCCACTGCCGATCGTCCGCCGGAAAATACCGACACGCTCACCGAAGCTGCTCCGCTCGACGTCCAAATCGCACATCCTGCATTGCCGCCATTGCTCAAGGTGGCCGACACACAGCCAAAAACTTCGCCCCCCGAAGCAATCAACGAACC
>CAZIGP010000782.1:0-2363 GCA_964538425.1 uncultured Pirellulales bacterium
AGAATTTAAAAGCATTATTTTTTGCGCCTTCGCGCCTTTGCGTGAAATATTGCCCTCTCTGCATCACAAAGTGCCTTGTAAATCTTGCGGGCAAATCATGGCACCATTGAATGACGATCAATTTTCTGCTGCTCGCCAAAAGATGCTCGTCGACCAGCTCCAGCGACGAGGCATTCATGATCCTCACGTTTTATCAGCAATGGGACGAGTGCCGCGTGAGCGCTTCGTACCAATCGACGAAGTACAAGAATCGTATGCAGATCGGGCGCTGACAATCGATTGTGGGCAAACCATCAGTCAGCCTTATATCGTGGCGTTGATGACCGAAGCATTGGAATTGACGGGCCACGAAGTTGTGCTGGAGATTGGCACTGGGAGCGGATACCAAACGGCAGTGCTTTGTGAATTGGCGGGGCAAGTTATCAGTATCGAACGACATTCAGAACTATCTCTTGAAGCTGATCGCATACTTCAATCGTTAGACTTTTCCAACTATCGATTAATTGTTGGCGATGGCACCTATGGCTGGCCTGAGTCTGCGCCGTACGATCGGATTATCTGCACGGCTGCTGCCCAACGCATGCCGCCAATGTTGTTCGATCAATTGACCGAAGGGGGAATTTTGGTGATTCCACTCGGTCCGAATGAAGAGCAATCGCTCCAGGCAATTCGCAAGATTCATGGCCAACCTCACCAGCGTGAACTATCTGGTTGTCGATTCGTACCGCTAGTTGGCAGTGAAGAACCGCGGTGGTAAGAGACCAACGATTGAAAAGAAATTTTATCGTTTTCATTCGTTCATTTTGAGCATGTCTGCTAACATCTCCATTGGCAGTCCGACGACATTCGACTCACTTCCTTCGACGACGTGCAGCCAGCCATGGCGATCTTGATAGCCGAACGCACCGGCTTTACCTTCCCACTGGTACGATTCCAAGTATTCTTCGATTTGGACATCCGTCAGTGAATCCATTCGCAGATGAGTGACAGCTACTTTTGTATCTGGCTGCTTCACCGGATAATCCCAAACGCAAAGCCCGCTGAGCACTCGATGTTCGCGACCGCGAAGCAATTCCAACATACGGCGGGCGATGTTCACGTCCGGCGGTTTACCGAGTATCTGGCCATCGCACTCCGCTACGGTGTCGCAGCCTACAATCAGGCCGCGGCCAACTTTTCGAGCCACATCCGCCGCTTTTTCATAGGCTAGCCGTGTTACCATCTCCACAGGGCTTTCCCGGCTACACGTACCGCCGCATTCGACAAGTTTGTTGGCCGGTACGATATCGAATTCATAGCCAGCTTCAGCCAGCAGTGCTCGTCTTCGCGGCGATCGGCTGGCCAGAATTAATTTGCGTGAATAGGCAGGCATTTTTTTAAATTGAGACTACCGTCTGTTACAGCTTAACACGAGTGGTTTTGGCAGCTTAGCTCACCCAAAGGCCGAATTTGCCTCTACTACCTTACCGCCAACGGCCGACTAGAATCACTAGCTTCGTTGATTTTGCCGACCCTAACGCTTACGATAACCCTGTCGGCAGCCTTCCCCAGCGGTGTATTTTACGCTGTTTTACCGTTTTTTGCGGATATTTCTGCCATGAGCAGCCTCATCACCCGAAAATTGTATAGCCGTGGGTGTTGTTGTTTGATCTAAGCAGCCTCGAACGCCTTTAATCTTTGCGTTCGGCGGCTCGGTTCTGCCTTGGGGGTAGAAATTGATGTTGCAGCGCGCTTGGATGTTACGCTTACCGTAAAAAGTCGAATTGTAAACCGCAAGAATGTGGCTATTGGTCTAAATCTCAAACCCAAACTTCGCATGGCTACCGACATACGTCTCAAAGAACAGTTGCCTGAATTGACCAAGCGAATCGTGCAAACTTACAGTGCCGACAGCATGATCAATCATTTAGGGCACTGCCCGCTGCCCAATTATGAGGTCATTATCAACTGCTGCGAGGACTTGAAGGAAATTCTCTATCCTGGATTTCGGCGGCGTGAAGGCCTGCACATGGGCAACGTGTTGTACCATGTTGGCGATTTAGTTGATTCGTTGCACGATAAGCTAACAGTACAAATTGGCCGAGCATTACGCCACGATGCTGGTGCCAGCCACATGTGCACCGATGAAAACGACTTCGAAGCACTTGGCCAAGCCAAAACGATTCAATTTCTGGAGCGCATCCCCGAGATTCGTTCCATGCTGGCACTCGATGTTCAGGCTGCCTACGATGGTGACCCGGCGGTGCGCACCAGCGACGAAATCGTGTTTTGCTATCCAGGCCTGGAGGCAATTACCATTTTTCGTCTAGCACATGCGTTGCATGAACTTGGAGTGCCGTTCATTCCGCGAATGATGACCGAAT
>CAZIGP010000782.1:2373-2651 GCA_964538425.1 uncultured Pirellulales bacterium
TCATTCGCGCACAGGTATCGATATTCACCCTGGCGCGACGATCGGGCATCACTTCTTCATTGATCACGGTACCGGGGTGGTCATTGGCGAGACTTGCGAAATCGGCAACCACGTTAAACTTTATCAAGGTGTAACACTCGGCGCGCTGAGCTTTCCCACCGATGGAGAAGGTAATTTATTGCGTGGTCACAAACGGCATCCAACGTTGGAAGATCATGTCATCATTTATGCGAGCGCCACGATTTTGGGTGGCCGCACTGTGATTGGCCATCATTCGG
>CAZIGP010000783.1:0-2648 GCA_964538425.1 uncultured Pirellulales bacterium
CCGATTTGCCGACCATTTTTTTAGCGAGCGCCAACTCCATCGGAGAAAATGGTCCGCCGTTACCGAGCAAAATTGAATATCGCACCTGTTTGTTCCGCGGCCGCGAATTTAACCGCTTCAGAAATGGAGAATCAGGTTTCAGGTCATGCCGCGCTTCGCCTAACCCATCTTCGACGCAAGCATAGACACAATTGAGAATGCCATGATGATCGCTTTGCACGCCATGTTCCCAAATATCGCCGCTGCAAACGATGCGAGCGCACGTCGAACCATGCGAGGGAGGAGCAACCATGATCAACTGCGAAACATTGCCGGGATCGAGCTTGGTATTTTCGATGGTCTCACGTGCCACCAAACCACCCATGGAATAGGTCAGCAGTACAATCTTGCAATTGGGTTGCCGGCGGGCATGTTCTTTCAGCTCCTGCGATAGGAACTCTGCCGACTCGGTGATCGATTGATCGTTGGGATAACGGAAAGTGCCACAGCGAAAACCGGCGTCGCGAATCGGTTTCAACAGCGCCGCACATCGCTCGGGAGTCGAATTAAAGCCATGAACCAAAATAACGTACGGACGGTCGGCTGTTTGATTCGTCTTTGCGGCTTCAGCAAGATCGTCGCAAGTCAATCCGTATTTGGTAAGCGACTTTGCTCCCGCACGGTTAAGCAGCGACATTGCAGTCAGCCGCACTTGCATGCGAATCGTAGGAAAATGTTGCTCCTCCGGCTCATCCGCAACAGGAACGGAAACTGTATTGGGCTCTTCGGCAGCAAGCAGAGGAAACCAAGTAAAAAGACTAATCGCCGCTGCGATGAAACCTGGTTTCAATAGTTTGTAAGGCAACATACACGAGCCTTAAGACCGGACCTGAAGGGGATGGGAATACGACAGGGTAAGTTGCCGCAACCCATGATGTCGTCACACTCTTAGTGTAATGAGCCGAAGGCGAATATCCAACGGAGGATTACCGGACGAGCTTCAATCATTTGGGCATTTCAGTAACGGTTGCCAGAACCCGTTTTAACGGGCATTTCAGATTTGTTTTTGTTCGCCTCGCGGTTTCAGCCCCAACCATTGCGTATTGCGCAAATTCACTATAAGTAACAAACTTCCACAAACTAATCGCCTTGATGCTCAATTCTCATCCTGGCCCTACTAGCACAAACGCTCCCCAATAATACGGCTGTTTCCACTTTTCTTGCTTGCGGATCCAGCGTTTGGCTTCGTGCAAGGCTTCGGCGTAATCCATGGGTTGATCGGCTTGATGTTGTTTGGCCAAGACAGAGCAATAAATGCTGACTAACGTGGAAGCTGCCTCATCGTCGACTAGCCAATTGCTTGCCATGACACGACGCGAGCCAGCCACTAAAAAGCCACGCGATAGTGCCCAAACGCCTTCGCCCCGCTGTTGAGGACCGTAATTGGTTTGGCAAGCACTCAGAATCGCCAGTTCGCAGCCTTTCAAGTTCAGCTCGTAAATTTCGGGCAGTGTCAGAAATCCGTCGTCGGCTGAATTAGAGTTGCCTTGCGGGCCGGGTGTTAATGCCAGCGAGCCAAAGAAATTGCCGTATTCGTTATCTACCAAACCGTGACATGCCAAGTGAATTATTTCTCTTCCTGGCGCGGCGGCACGCAACTTCGCTTCGGTGGCATCGCTCCGCAGCAGTTTATCGGAGGCATAGCCCATCTTGGCGAAGACTTCGGCCACCCAGCTCACTTCGTTGCCCGAATGAGGAAGGGATTTCAATTGCCCTCGCATGGCATATCGCGAGCCAGGCTGAAATCCCGCGAAGAGTTCAGTTGCACTATTGGAATTTTGCGGAATGTTACGCAGCGGGCTATAAATTGGATTGCCCACCGTTAGCACGGGTTGCTTTCCGCCATGATCGGGATTTTTTGTTTCGCGCTGCGATAGATTATAAAGCAGTGTTGCTGAAGGCCCGGCAACAATCGGCGGTCCACGATCTAGCAAATAGACCGGTTCTTCTCCCGGTTCGACCACCAGCGCATCAAACGGCAAATTCACCAGCGACCCGTCGGGCACCAAAATCAATCGCTTGTACTTCCCAGAAACCAAACCTTGTCGCTGGGTTTCGGGAATTAATACTTTCCACAGCAGTGCTAATCGATCTGTAACGGCCGAATCTTTCTGAGCGGCTGCCATTCGCTGCGGCAAGTCTTGTCCGTTCAATGTCATTGCCGCTTTGGCTTGCGCCTCGGTCAACGGCCCAGCCTCGGTGCCGATCTGCTTGGCCTCTTCTGCCGTTAATTCCAACTTGACCGCCTGTGGGTTATCCTTGCCGTCGATCACAAACAGATAAGCTTGCTCATCGCCAAGATAATATTGCAACAACAAGGCATCTTGCTCGGCCACCCACTTTTGCAGTGTCGCCAGTTCGATGGTTTGAAAGTTTCGATCGACCATCAAACGATATGCCGGACTAGAGTTGCGAATTTCGTGATAGACATCCACCTGTTCTTGCCGCCAATCTGCCAATTGCTCAATCAGCCGAGCTTCTTCGCCCTTTTTTTGTTCGTCTGACAAATCTTTTCGTTCAGGCAACATCTCTAGCCGTTTTTCCAAATCGTCCATGGTAAATTGAGCCTTCACTTCTCGTTGACGCAATCGCTGGGCATCTTGTGGTGG
>CAZIGP010000784.1:0-2645 GCA_964538425.1 uncultured Pirellulales bacterium
CCATGATCGAAGCGATCGTCGACAGCGGCGCGCATTGGCCGTGAACTTCCAGCCGAATTTGCTGGCCAAAATCGGCCGCAAAGGCGCCCAGTTCATTCAGCGCATGCCCGATTTGCTCAATCGTTTTTTCTTGCGGCACTTCCGGCGGCAAATCGTTCGGTTTGACCTTCACGCCGCTACCGCCGACGTCGTGACTGAGCTGAACGAAGGCCTTCGCCCGTTCGATCGACCTCTTCAGCGATTCCGGATCGACATCGTGAAAGTCCTCATTGCTTCCGAGGCCCACAAGCTTGACCGGACTGTCGGCGAATCTTTTTTTGACCTCGCGGCGCTGGTTGGCCGTTAAGCTGGGCTCGACACGGTGCGCTTGCTCGGTTCGCAATTCCACGCCGTAGACTTGCGCAGCTTCACAATTTGCTAGCAGCGTCGGCAGATCCCAATCAAAGCCCCACATGTAAGTCACCAGGCCGAATTTCAGCTTAGTGTCGCTGGTCTTTTGTGGCAGATCCGCCAGGCAAAGCCTGGGATGGACGAGCGCACCTCCCGCGAAGCATGCCAAAGACTTGCGCACAAATTGACGACGGGTGACGAAAGGCACAGTGTTCTCCTGGAAATTATCTCGGAGTTCGTTCACAATCCCCTGGAAGATGCAAAGTTGTTTTCACCCATCCAGTTGAGGTACTGCTGGGCACAGCGATCCAGATTTTCCAGCGTCCCGCCTCCTCGTAGCGGCGAGCACATTTCATAGCCGGCGATGCCGTCGAAACCACCATCGCGCAGCCCCCGAAAGAAGCTGAGATAGTCGATCCCCCCGGTTCCAAAGGGAACGGCGCGCACGTAGGCCGGCAAAACGGGTTCGTAGTGAATCAGTTCAGGCCGATAGCGAAAACGAGCTTGCTGGATGTAATCGGCGTTGGTCGTGATGACGGTATAGGGCGCGGCAAGTTTGGCGGATGCGTACAAATCTTCGCCGCGCAATGCCGGCGACCAGGCGTCGAATGCCAATTTGCAATTCGGACGGTCGATTTCAGCCAGCAATTCGAGCAGCACGCTGGTGTGCACGGCCAAGTCGTGATGATTTTGCACGGCGAGTGTAATGCCATGTTGCGCCGCGCGGTCGGCAAGTTCGCGCAGTGACACCACGGTCCGCTGCCAAGTGGCGTAAAAATCCTGCCCCTCGGCGAGATAGGCGGTGAAGACACGCAAATAGCTGGCATTCAGTTGCGCTGCGATGCGACAGAGTGATTCGAGATGGGCGATCTGAATTTCGGCAAATGGGATGTCGGGGGAGACTTTGGCCCCAAAATCGTTGTACGCCGCGATGACAGAACATTGGATGCCAGCCGATTGAAGCACATCGACCAGGGCTGAGCGCCCCTTTTCGTCCCAATCGAGAACAGATAAATGAGGCCGTTTTGCCGCCAGTGTGACTGAAGAATATCCCAGCCGCGCCGCACGCTGAATAAACGCTGCCAAGTCGAGCTGCTCTTGGCCCCAGGAGCCCGAATAGCTAATCGAGTGCAAACCGAGTTTCATCACGTGTGCTTTCGTTGCGCGACTCTAAAGTTTTTCGGTGGAGGGGACCAGAAACGGCTCGCGATATTCGCGGGACAGAAATTCGTCGGCGGCCCGGTTCGCTTCGAACTGTTCCTTCACAGGATCAAACGCCAGCCATTGCCCCAATTGCATTTGGGCCTTTTCAAGATCGACGCCGTTACTTTCCAGGTGCTGCAGCGTGCGCTCAAACGTTGCGATCGTATCGTCACCCGACTTGAGAGCCTGCAGTTCCTGCCGAGTCTCGGCGATCCGCCGTGATGAGCCCAGACGGTAGGAGATATTTCCTAAATGACACAATGCGCTGGAAAGGTGCCCTTCCAAAATATCGGCGTTGAGTTCATCGGCATTGCGGGAACGGACGGCGCGGACGAAATTATCGTAGTGGGCGGGCTCACCCCCCCCGGAGAACTTTCTTACAGGTTTGCCACTTTTGTCAAATACGGTCGCATCGTAGTTGTCGATGACCATCGAACCTTCGGTCCCTTCAAACGCGACGCCAATCGAGGCATTTCGATACCCCGGCGTTTTCAGTCCCCGCACTTCAAATACTAGTGTCTTCTCGCCGTAGTCGTGAATGACAACCTGGGTATTGGCCGTTTCACCAGCATCTTCGTAACCAAAACGGCCGCCGTAGCTCAGCACATGATTCGGCAGTGTCGAGAAGCCAAGTCCCCAGCGGGCCACATCCATTTGATGGATCCCTTGATTTCCAAGGTCGCCGTTGCCGTAAGGCCATTGCCAATGCCAATCGTAATGAAACTGCTGACGAGTTACCGGTGATTGGGGCGCCGGCCCGAGCCACAGGTTGTAATCCACATTTTGGGGAACGGGATATTTGCCTTTCGGACCGATCGACGCGCGCGGCTTATAGCACAATCCTCGAGCTAGCGTTACTTCACCCAGCTTGCCGTCGTGCAAAAACTGTATTGCTTCGCGCAGTCCTGCCATGGATCGCGACTGCGTGCCGGTTTGGCAAATTCGCTGGTATTTACGGGCGGCTTCCACCATCCGCCGCCCTTCGCTCACGTTATGGCTGACCGGCTTCTCGACATACACGTCTTTGCCGTGCTGCATCGCCCAAATACTTG
>CAZIGP010000785.1:0-2640 GCA_964538425.1 uncultured Pirellulales bacterium
TTGCCGCAGAGTTTGTAGCTTCTGAAAAAGTCATGCTCGAGTATGTACGTGGCACGGGAGCGAAAGTCGTTGCCGAATTTGCTGCGCGGCGTAAAGAATTTTCTGCCCTGGTTGCCAAATTGACCGAGCGGGTACGGCGTAAATCCTGAGAAGTTTCCTGATCGTTGCGTCCTGATCGGAAATCACCGTTTTGGCCTGTTTTTCTCGAATTCCCGGGGATGGCCGATTTTTGACATAAACTATTGTCAAAAACCACGGCGCAGGTAGAATTGTGGTGTGAAAACCATTCGGGAAAAACCTGCGGAAACTGCCGTCGAAAGTTCTGATCGAGGATTAGTCGATTTGCTTCGTCGCCGTGGTGCGATGAATGTGACAGAACTAGTGGCTGCCATGCATGTTACAGCGACGGCTGTACGACAGCGGCTTGTCCGACTGATGACTCAAGGGTTAGTCGAACGAGATGCGTCTAAGATGGGCCGCGGCAGGCCGAGCCATCGGTATAAGTTGACCGAAAAAGGCCGACGACAGACAGGATCGAACTTCGCAGACCTGACGCTTGCCTTATGGCGTGAAGTGCGATCGATCAAAAACGCTGAAGTTCGAAGCGGTCTTTTGCAGCGAATCTCCAAGACATTGGCCACTTTTTATGGTGGCCGCTTAGAGGGGGAATCAACGAAAGAGCGGATGCAAGGCGTTTCGGCTTTGATGGCCGATCGCAACATTCCGTTTACCGTCGAGCAAAACGGTTCGCTGCCGGTATTAACCGCAGTGGCTTGCCCGTACCCCGATTTGGCCGAAGAAGATCGGGGGGTTTGTGCGATGGAAAAGATGTTGTTTTCAGAATTGGTGGGAGAAAACCTACGGCTGAGCGAGTGCCGATTGGACGGCGGCTCGTGTTGCCGGTTTGAAACAAACTGAATGCCGGGTATAGTGGCGAGTTTACCCCCGCAGGGTTTACTCCAAAGTAGTTTTGCCACTGCACTTAATATTAAAAAGCGAACTCATGTCACCAACTTTTACCAAAGCGCCGCCAACCCAGCCTTGGATTGAAGGCCGGTTCGAAGAAAACGTCATCACGACAACGGTGGAACAAGCGATCAACTGGGCACGGCAATCGAGTATTTGGCCGCTAACGTTCGGGCTGGCGTGCTGTGCCATCGAGATGATGGCTACTGGTGCGAGCCGATTTGACATGGACCGCTTCGGCGCAGGCGCCTTCCGAGCTACGCCACGCCAGGCCGATTTGATGATTGTGGCCGGTACGGTCACCTACAAAATGGCCAGCCGAGTGCGACGGCTTTACAACATGATGCCTGATCCAAAGTTTGTGATTGCGATGGGCGCCTGCACAACGGGGGGCGGACCGTATTTCAAATGGGGTTATCACGTGGTGAAAGGTGTGGACCTCGTTGTGCCAGTCGATGTGTATGTGCCAGGTTGCCCGCCGCGACCAGAAGCATTGCTCGAAGGTTTGATGCGGATTCAGGACAAGATCAAAGGGCACAAACTCACGCGTAAATCGTCGCCAAATCTTGGATTTGGCGTGTTGGGCGAGAAGAACGAAGACGAATTACCAATTCCGCATCACAGCGGTTATGTGGAAGCACCAGCGGATATCGAGCCGCTTTACGATCACCAAAAAATTACGGGTTAATACAAATCACTCACGCAAAAAAGAGAGACATGGTCGCCGCCAGCCAAACGCCTGCTATGACCGAAGCTTTACGCATTACTAATTTGCACGTGTCTGTCGGCGCGAAGCCGATTCTTAAAGGGGTGAATCTCGAAATTCACCGCGGGGAAGTTCATGCCTTGATGGGACCCAACGGTTCGGGAAAGAGCACGCTGGGTTACGCCATCATGGGGCATCCTGGTTATGAAGTAACCGAGGGAAAAATTGAGTTGATTGATGCCAATGGCACCGTGCATGACGTGCTGGCGATGGAGCCGACCGATCGTGCTCGACACGGTATCTTTTTGGCGTTTCAACGGCCGATGGCAATTCCGGGCGTGAAAATGGCCGACTTTTTGCGTCACGCGGCGACGAATGTTCGCCGTCCGGATCGCAAAGAAGGGGAAGAGCTCATTCCGATGCGCGAGTTCCGCCAGGAGTTGCGCTCGAAGATGGAACAGCTCAAGATCGATGCGGAGTTTGCTCGCCGCTACGTGAACGAAGGTTTTTCCGGCGGCGAAATGAAGCGAGCGGAGATTTTACAACTCGCGATGTTGCAGCCGAAGTTTGCGGTGCTGGACGAGACCGACAGCGGGCTCGATGCCGATGCGGTGCGATTGGCAAGCCAGAGCATTGCGGAGATCGGCGGCAGCAATATGGGCATTCTCATCATCACGCACCACGAACAATTGCTCGAATATAACGTGCCGCTGAAGACGCATGTGATGCTCGGCGGGCGAATCGTCGAAACAGGCGGTGCTGAACTTGCAGTTGAACTGCATAAGCGCGGGTACGAGCGCATTCGGCAGGCGTATCCCGAAGCCGCGGCGGAAGAGCAGGCGATGAAGAAGGACAAAGTGCCGGCTGGGGCGGCTTAAAGACGCATTGAAAGAACGATTTTTGCTCCTGCACAAGGAGAAATGAATATGGCTACTGATGTGATGGAACAAGACGTTGTTGGCGAGATC
>CAZIGP010000786.1:0-1011 GCA_964538425.1 uncultured Pirellulales bacterium
CTTGCTGCCATTACGGCGCGGACACCAAGCAGCATCGTACCTTTTGCGGCCCAGTCGCGGCTGCTGCCCGTGCCATATTCGGCTCCGGCAAGCACCACCAGTGGAACGCCGTCAGTTTTGTATTTAATCGCCGCGTCGTAGATGCTCATCACTTCGCCGCCGGGCAAATGGCGAGTGACGCCTCCTTCGGTGCCAGGAGCCAATTGATTTCGGATCCGAATGTTAGCGAATGTGCCGCGGGTCATCACGCGATCGTTACCGCGCCGTGCTCCGTAGCTGTTGAAATCGGCCTGCTGCACACCATGATCGATAAGAAATTTGCCCGCAGGGCTTTTGGCAGAAATCGAACCAGCCGGCGAAATATGATCGGTGGTTACTGAATCGCCCAATGCAGCCAAACAGCGAGCAGCTTTGATCGGGCCAATGACTGCTGGCGCTGGTGGCAGATCGATCAGAAACGGAGGTTCTTGAATATAGGTGCTTTCGGCGTGCCAATCGAACAAATCGCCTTCGCTGGTTTTGATGGCGTTCCACTTTGGATTGCTATCCCACACATTTTGATAACGCGATTGGAACATCGCCGGTTGCACGGTCGTGGAGACGGTTTGCTCAATCTGTTCGCGTGTTGGCCAAATGTCCTTGAGGTAAACATCTTTGCCGTCGCGACCTTTGCCGAGCGGTTCTTTGGTAAGATCGATGTCGGTGCTGCCTGCTAACGCATAAGCAACCACCAGCGGCGGGCTGGCGAGATAATTTGCTTTGACAAGCGGATTAACGCGACCTTCGAAGTTGCGGTTGCCGCTTAATACTGCAGCGGCGACCAGGTCACCATCGGTCACGGCCTTCGCGACATGATCGGGTAATGGACCGCTGTTGCCAATGCAGGTAGTGCAACCATACCCGACTGTTTGAAAACCAAGTTGATTGAGCGATTGAGTCAGTCCAGCTTTCTCAAAATAATCGGTCACCACACGGCTGCCAGGAGCAAGGCTGGTTTTGACATAGGGTTTA
>CAZIGP010000786.1:1021-2635 GCA_964538425.1 uncultured Pirellulales bacterium
CCACAGCGTTCTTTGCCAATAAGCCGGCGGCCAGCATCACCGACGGATTGCTGGTGTTTGTGCAACTCGTGATGGCAGCGATGACAACCGCTCCATGAGTTATGTCGGCGCTGCTACCGTTATTGTTGACGGTGGCATGTCGGCCGATCGAAGTGTCATCCAGTGCAAATCCACGCTCAGCCACAGGGGCTTTGAGTGACTTACGGAAAGAATCTTTTACGTTCGACAACGGTACCCGATCTTGTGGGCGTTTGGGACCGGCAAGGCTAGGTTCTACAGCGCTAAGGTCGAGTTTCAGCACCTTGGTATATTTGATAGGCGTTGCATTTGCGTCGTCGGTGCGGAACATGCCTTGTTCTTTGTAGTAACGCTCAACAAGATCGATGGTTTCCTTGGGCCGGCCGGTGAGTCGCAGATAATTTAGCGTCTCGGCATCGACAGGGAAAAAGCCGATCGTCGCCCCGTACTCGGGCGCCATATTGCCGATGGTGGCTCGATCGGCAAGCTTCATCCGAGACACGCCAGGACCAAAAAACTCGACGAACTTTCCGACCACGCCTTCCTTGCGGAGAATTTGCGTGACAGTCAGCACCAAATCGGTCGCTGTTACGGCGGCTTGCAGTTCGCCGGTGACTTCAAAGCCAATCACCTCTGGCATCAGCATGTAAAGCGATTGGCCAAGCATGTTGGCTTCGGCTTCAATGCCACCTACACCCCAACCAACGACGCCAAGGCCGTTGATCATCGTAGTATGGCTATCGGTGCCAACGAGGCTATCAGGCAGCGCCACGTCTTCGCCGTCGATTTTGCGCAGGAAGGCAACCTTGGCAAGAAACTCCAAATTAACTTGATGCACGATGCCAATGTTCGGTGGCACGACGTTAAAGTTATTGAAGGCTTTTTGGCCCCAGCGAAGAAATTCATAACGCTCTCGGTTGCGACTGAATTCAAGATCAACGTTCAAGTCCAGCGAATTTGCAGCGCCGAAATGGTCGACTTGCACCGAATGGTCGATGACCAGATCGACGGGAACCAGTGGATTAATTTTTTTAGGATCGCCACCAAGGCGTTTCATGGCGCTACGCATCGCAGCCAGATCGACCACGCACGGAACACCGGTGAAGTCCTGCAAAACCACACGAGCAGGCTTGAAGGGAATTTCCAGCTCGGCCGGTTTCTCGGCATTCCAGGCAGCGAGGTTTTTCACATCTTGTTCGGTGACTTCATAGCCGTCGCAATTTCGCAAGAGTGCTTCGAGCAGCACGCGGATCGAAAATGGCAAGGCCGAGATTTTTCCGAAACCAAGTTCTTCGAGCTTCGAAAGCTTGTAGAGGACAGCGGTTCCATTGCCGGTGTTGAATTGGGATTTTGCGCCGAAAGGATCTTTCAAACGTGTCGGAGCGGTCATGGATTCCTATAACCAATACAAAATGAAATGATAAGTGCAATTACATACTCGCCGAGCATTTTATCGCAACCAGGATCGAATGTCTGCTGGGGGTACAATCCGGCTTTTTTCGGCCCAATACACTTTCCTGCAAAAGAAGTGATTTTCTCCTCATTTTGTCGCGATATTATGGCACGGTGTTTGCACCTTGCTCTGAGCAATACACT
>CAZIGP010000787.1:0-604 GCA_964538425.1 uncultured Pirellulales bacterium
TCACGAAAATTTTTAATAAAAATATCAAATTGCGGATTTTCATGCGGCCGCACCTTACACGGCGCTGATTAATATATCTGAAAACGACCGTAGTACTCCTGGTCATGGAAATATTCCCTGGAAAGAAACGTTCAAAGCCATCAAAGATGTAAAATACGATGGTTGGCTGGTTGTCGAAGCTTTCGGGCTTTCTCTGCCAGCGCTGCAAGCAGCCACCAAGATTTGGCGGCAGATGTACGAAAGCGAAGAGCAACTTTCCCGCGATTCGCTTGCACATCTTAAAGCTGGCCTAAAAGCATAATCTTAACCACTTTGCGTAGGCATCTACGCAATTTCGCCTTGTTTCTAGATTGCGCTAGCGCTATAGTGCGCTTCAATGGCAACCGAAAACTCTACTTCTGAACAAGATCAATCGGGGCTCTCGCTTGATCAACTAAGCCAGGCCTTTGCAACCATGTTGGGGCATGGCAATGATCCGTATTCTGCGCCGGTCGATGCTCTGCCAGATGAACTTGCCAAGACTGTGTCGGAAGTATTGCCACATGTTACCAATGAAATGGCAACGATTAGTGAAACGGAATCATTGACCGATGCGCATTGCACC
>CAZIGP010000787.1:614-2615 GCA_964538425.1 uncultured Pirellulales bacterium
CACGAACGATTCTTGAAGCGATGCTCTTCGTTGGTCGGCCCGATAATATGCCACTTACAAATCAGCAAGTAGCGGGCCTGATGCGTGGCGTGACGGCACAAGAGATCGACGACCTTGTGCAAGAAATAAATACCGATTATGCAGCCAATGACTGCCCGTACATCATTGCTTCCGATGGCCCTGGCTATCGACTGACCCTACGTGACGAACTTGGCACACTGCGAGATCGCTTCAATAATCGCACACGGGCTGCAAAGCTTTCGCCTGCCGCTATCGAAGTGTTGGCTTTGGTGGCATACAACGAACCGCTTACCTCGGACGAAGTTTCCAAGCTGCGCAGCAAGCCTAGCGGTCACATTCTTTCGCAAATGGTCCGACGACAACTATTGCGTGTGGAACGAACGACAACTAAACCAATTCAAAATAGATATTTTACCACGCGACGTTTTCTGGAAATATTTCAGCTTCGCAGTCGCGAAGACTTGCCACGTAGCGAAGATGTTGAGCGGAATTAACACCGATCGATAAAGTTGGTATCGATGATGATCTTTCTGATGGCTTAACGCCTATTGTCGAGCCTTTATGCTTCGTCGCTGATATAACCGCTCGATTAATTCTTCGTACCCATTGACCATTCGATCAATCGACCAGTTCTGCACAACATGTTGCCGGGCTGCCGCTCCTAATCGTTGGGCTGCACCTGGATTCGTCATGATTTCCAACACGCGTTTTGAGAGCATCTTTAGATCTCCTGGTTCAACCAGAAAACCAGTTTCGCTTTCAAGGACTGCTTCAGGAATGGACCCAACGGCAGTCGCAACCACTGGCTTACCGGATGCTGCGGCTTCAAGAATTGAAACAGGGTTTGCCTCCATTTGTGATGTAAGCACAAACACGTCGAGCAATCCCAGTAATTCGGGCACATCGGCACGACGGCCGAGGAAATGAACTCGCTCGTTCAATCCAAGCTTGTCTGTGAATGTTTGCAATTCTTCGCGGCGCGGTCCATCGCCAATGATTAAAAAGTGTGCATCCGGCACATCACGCGCTACGTTGGCGGCCATCTGCAAAAACAATTCATGATTTTTTTCAGGTCGCAGTAGTGCGACGATGCCTGCCACCGGTGCTTCGGCGGGAATGCCCAATTCACCCAGTAATGAAGTGTTTTTTGGTCGAGGTCGAAACACTTGGGTATCAACGCCGTTGGGAATCACAACCATCCGCTCGCGGGGTAATTTATCTTGTTCGACCAAATATCGAGCATGACGTCCGGCCACAGCAACAAACGCATCGGTAAGCGGCGTCAGCTTGCGATTCAAAAAAGTGATTACATCTGGCCAACCTGTGGAATGCAGCGCTGAAATGACTACAGGCACGTTAGCCCTGGCCGCGGCTAACCGGCCCCAAAACATTTTGTCACCAGCACCCACGGTTACGACGGCATCAATTTGTTGCTTACGGAATAGTTTGGTCAATCGACCAAAAACTCGTACGTCAAATTTGTGTCGGAGCAGTCCATGATGCACAGGAATTTCGCCAGCCAACTGTTCTCCCAAGGTGCCTGGTGTTTTCAAACAGCACAACTCGGGTGCAAAGCGAGTTCGATCCATTCTTCGCACCAAGTTCATCAAGAGTGTCTCCGCTCCGCCGACATCCAGGGAGGTAATCACAAACATTACTCGCAACGGTTGCTGTGGAATGCTTTTATGCGACAAATTTTCGTTAGAGTTCGCAGTTGAAATCATGATCTAATTTTCTCAGATGCAGTAAATGCTTAATTTTTTATTTTCAACGAATGCTTGGAACGTTCTTGGCTCGAGAAAAATAATTTCCCAACATGTTCAACAATTTTTCTTTTTCGTTTGCAGAAAGCACTAGATTCGTCCAAAACATGGCGATGGCTGTTGCTACCATGGCCGCCATTGCTATCCATAATCCTAAGCCAATTGCTAGCGGCAATATGGAAACCAACAACGTCGATCGTTCCACACGCATTCCTAA
>CAZIGP010000788.1:0-2610 GCA_964538425.1 uncultured Pirellulales bacterium
ATTATCGCCAAGATTTTTATGTTACATTGCGGCAATTACTTAGTTAAACCATTATAATATTGGTCAGTCTTAATTCCGCTTCTTGACGCTGGCGAACCGTCGAGACATCGTAAAGGGAATCGTCCACGTTAAATGCATCCACGCGAAAGATTCGCAGTCGTCCAGAAAACCTACCCACCGCCAATTTTTGCTGGCCCCAAAGATTTGAGAGAGGAATAGTTTCATGCCAAAGAAAATATCCACGCTCCATCGTCGACGGTTCTTAAAAAACACGCTTGCCGCAAGTGCTGCCGTCATGGCGCCGACGATTATTCCAAGTTCAGCCTTAGGAAGAGACGGCTTTACCGCCCCCAGCGAGCGAATCGTGATTGGCGGCATCGGAATCGGTAATCGCGGAACTTACGACCTCGGATGTTTCCTCGAACAGAAAGACGTGCAATTTGTCGCGGTTTGCGACATCAAGGCCAAGCAGCGAGATGCCATTAAGAAAATAGCGGACCAGCACCATGGCAACAACGATTGCGCTCAATATCGCGATTTCCGCGAACTACTCCAGCGCAGCGACATCGATGCCGTATTGATTGCAACCGGTCCGAACTGGCACTTTACTGCGGCATCTTATGCCGCCAAGGCCGGTAAAGATATCTATTGCGAAAAGCCGTGTACCAAAAACATCGCACAAAGTTTGCAGCTTGCCGAAATCATGCCCCGCAGCGGCCGTGTGTTTCAGGCCGGTACACAGCGGCGCAACTTGCCGCACTTTGCCTTTGCATGCGAGTTGGCTCGCACAGGGCGACTAGGCAAATTAAAAAAAGTCTATGCTCATCCCGGTGGAATGAAGCCGTCAACGAGCGGTTGGCTGCCCGCCGAAAAAGATCCGCCAATCGAAGTCGTCGATTGGAACATGTATCTTGGCCCCGCCGCGTGGCGACCTTTCAATGCCAAGCTGCTCGACGGCTTCAATTTTGAAAAAGGCGGCGGCCTTGTCGGCGGCGGCGTTTTGGAATGGGGCTCGCACTGCGTAGATCTTTGCCAATGGGCACTAGACGATGCACCTCCCCCAGTCGAATATCATCCACCGAAGGACGGCCAAATGGTCGCTCGTTACGCCAATGGCATTGAACTCATCTTTCGCGAATCCAACTGGTTGCCACTTGGTTCTTGCCCAGTGCGTTTCGAAGGTGAAGACGGTTGGGTCGAAACTGGCGACAGCGGTAAACTGGCATTAAGTTCGCCCGAATTATTGGCCGGTCGAAAAGTTGCAGAAATCGACGGCTATCCTGCTACTTTCCACGTGCGCGATTTCCTCGATTGCATCAAGACTCGCAGAGCACCCAAAGGCAACCCGCAAGGCGCATGCAATGCCCATATCGTCTGCCACGCGGCCAACATCGCACTCGCACTCAATCGCACGGTGAAATACGACACAACCAAGCATGAGTTCCTCGGCGACGAACAAGCAAATCGTTTACGTTCCGAAGCCCTCCGCGAACCGTGGCGACTATAACCCAACCCATAAGCTTCTCTCTTCGCCTTGGCGGAAGAAAAGTTGCACGTGAAGAAAAATTGACCGACTCGATTACAGATTCAGCCTCTGCATACTCCAAGAACTTCTAATTAAGCCATGAAACTTGCAAAAACCATTACTTATGTTGCTGCACTGGTAGTACTGCACTCGCTGGCAAACACTTCGTCTCGAGCAGACGAAAATCGAAATCCAGATCCCACCGCCGAGCGAACGTTGATCAACACCTTGCAATCCGGCCAGCCCGACGAAAAAGCCTTGGCTTGCAAGCAACTTGCCATTCATGGCTCAAAGGCCGCCGTTCCCGAATTGGCCAAGTTGTTGGCCGACGAACAGCTTGCATCGTGGGCACGCATCGCTTTAGAAGCAATTCCCGATCCAGCCGCCGATGAAGCCTTGCGAAATCAACTCGATAAACTGAACGGCAATCTGCTGATCGGCACAATCAATTCAATCGGAGTCCGTCGCGATGCAGCCGCCGTCGAAAAGCTGGCGGCTCGATTGAAAGATCAAGACGTCGAAGTCGCGTCTGCCGCCGCGGTCGCGCTGGGCAAAATCGGCGACGATGCGGCAGCCAAATCACTGAGCAAATCACTTACCGATACAACCAAGGACAACGTTCGTTCAGCCATCGCAGAAGGCTGCATCCTTTGCGCAGAACAGCGGATGAACGACGGCAAACTGGATCAAGCGGCAGAGATTTACGATCGCGTTCGCAGCGCAAACGTCCCGCGTCAGCGAGTTTTAGAAGCCACACGAGGCGCAATTCTCGCCCGCAAAGTCGGCGGAATTCCGCTCTTAATCGCCGAGCTCCAGTCCGACGACAAACCTCGGTTTCAAATCGCTTTAAGCACCGCCCGCGAACTGCGTGGCCCAGAAGTTACCCAAGCGCTAATCGACAGATTGGCTAAAACCAAGCCGGAAAGCGCTGTCGTTTTGCTCAGCGTGTTGGCCGATCGAGATGACATGCGAATTACGCCCGTGGTACTGGCAGCCGCCAAAAGCGGCGACAAGCTTGTACGAGTGGCAGCGATCGGCGTCATCGGCCGCCTCGGAGACGAATCGACCTTGCCGACGCTTCTCGA
>CAZIGP010000789.1:0-2604 GCA_964538425.1 uncultured Pirellulales bacterium
CAGCGGGCTGAGGTTATTTGGCGGATTGACAACGCGATTGTACTGCGTGAAGTCGAGGTTCCAAATCTCTACTTCGCCGCCGCCGGGCACATGGTAAAAAATTTCGCTGCACGGGCCACAGACGCCGTCGGGGCCTTTGCTGGGCGCACCGGCCGGCCAAAAGTTATCATCCTCGCCCATCCGCTGGATACGGTCGGCAGGCAGTTTCACCTCATCGTGCCAGATGTTGTAGGCCTCGTCGTCATCGAGATAGACAGAAACTGTAAGCCGTTCTGGCGGTATGGCCATCCATTTCTTCGTGGTTAAAAATTCCCACGCCCAATGGATCGCATCCCGCTTGAAGTAATCGCCGAAACTGAAATTGCCCAGCATTTCAAAGAACGTATGGTGAAACGCCGTGCGGCCAACATTGTCGATATCTCCGGTACGCAAGCACTTTTGGCAGGTGGTGGCACGGGTAAAATCCAGCTTGCATTTTCCTAAAAAGTGGTCTTTGAACTGGTTCATGCCCGCAGGTGTAAATAGCACCGAGGGATCCCAGCGGGGGACCAACACGTCGCTACGCTTGCGCGTGCAGCCTTTTGATTCAAAAAAAGCCAAATATTTTTCGCGGATTTCGTCAGTTTTCATCGTTTGCAAATCGTCGGAAACGTTTAAGTATCAAGGGGATGAATCGAAGCGACCATCATATCCGGCCAGGCAAAAAGCGACCAGACGGAACCGAAGTGGCGTAAAGACGCGAGAAAAGCAATAAAAAATGCTTCTATCCCCGCCTCTTCATTTCTTGAAAGTTCTTATCGTGTCGGCGTTTCACTTTACGCCTACGACAATTTCCACGGGCACCCACATCGACTCGATCTGGCTGGCCTGAACTTGAAACCCGGCGGCCTCCAGAGCGGCTTTTACATAGATGGGTCGGCAATCAACAAGGTTCGGAAAATGTTTGTGAGTCCATTCATAGGCTTCCATGATGATTCCTTCTTTGCCCATTTTGGAAACCGCTACGACTGCAAAACGGCCTCCTGGTTTCAGAACTCGCTTGCATTCGGAGAGGAACTTGGGAATTTCAGGTGTGTCGAACAGCTCTAAAGTAAAACTGGTGAATAAAGCGTCGAAAGTCTCATCAGGATACGGGATCGCCTCGCCGTCGCCTTGTTTCAACTCCACCCGTTCTGCCACGCCCGCGGCAGCGGCCAGCTCTTGGGCTAGTTCGACCATTTTGTCAGAAAGATCGACGCCACAGACTAAACCATCAGCTCCTACGGCCTTGGCCAATTCAACGACGCAGTGCCCGGTGCCAAAGCCAATTTCTAACACCTTTTCGCCGGGCTTAGCCGCCAATAACTGAAGGCCTAATTCTCGCATTGGGCCTTCGCTATGCTCAGCCATTAGGTCGTAAATTTTGGCGATCTTATTGTAATAGTGCCGGGTTTCTTCACGGCTGTTGAACACCCGTGCAATGTTAGGTTCGTAGGATAACTGGGATTCGTCGGCCATGAATTAAGGGTCTCCGGGACGTAAAAGCTGCACGAAATAAGCTAATGATTCTACCATTGCTGCCGTCTGGCGAAATCCATCGTGGCCGCGTTAATCTCGACGAAATTGCACTTTCTTCTGCTAATGTTTAGCTTTTTGCTCCTGCTCTGGTTCGCCTGGTCGGTATGTTGGGAAGGGGAATTAGAAAATTTGAAAAATCCTACCGAATGGCATTTTGGATTCGGCCAAGTCGCATGTAAAATTGAGGTATAACGCTGAGGCCGTAATCGAAAAATCACGGCTGAGCCGTTATAACCGCGATCCACGGAACCTTCCGAATCGTAAAGAATGCGGTGTTCGCGGTGAACACGGAAACTTGTCCACTTTTTCATTATTCAGCCTCAATTAGCCGGAATTGGAGTTGACCTCGCTGTGTCTGCCTTCGAACGACTTCGCCGACAGCAATTAGTACGAGAGGCCGAGGGATACCTCGACTTGGCGCTGATATTTGGCGATCAGTGGACTTTGCCATCGGATATTCGCGATCGATTGGCTCATCGAAGTTTGGTCGCTGTCGAGCGGCTCGGTGAAAATGCCACTTACAGCCCTCAGGTGCAACTGATCAAAGGGCAGGCGCTGCGAACTTTGGAGAAATTCAAAGAGGCGCTGGCGCCTCTCAGCGTGGCTGCCGAAGCCGATCCGCAAAACGTCGATACTTGGTTGGCGCTTGGCTGGTGCCACAAACGCACGGGCCGGTTAGACCTGGCCATCGAGTCGCTCGAAGAAGCTTTGGCTGTGGAACCCGGCAGCGCGGTGGTCAATTACAATTTGGCCTGTTATTGGAGCTTGGCACGCAACAAACGCCAAGCGCTGGCCTATCTTGAACGGGCTTTGTCTATCGACAGCAACTTTCGGTTTCAAATTGATGCCGAGAGCGACTTCGATCCTATTCGCAGCGATAATGAATTCCAAGCCATGATGACCAGTGTTCCGGTGTAACCAGTTGATGGTCATTCTTAAGCTGCGTAGTTTGTTTGGCAGCGCAATTTTCGGCGAATGCAGATTGCCATAGCACAGCATCCGACGATTGCAAGGCTGATGGATGTCGGCTCTGGGACCATCACAATC
>CAZIGP010000790.1:0-2595 GCA_964538425.1 uncultured Pirellulales bacterium
CTCGGCGACGATGCCGGCCGCTGCGACTACCGCGCAGGCACCCATGCTGAACCAGGATTTTTTTGTATTCCATGCCATCGCAGGCTTCTCCTTTGGTACGAGTCGAGGTCAAAGATTTTTCGATTACGTTTTGCTCCCGCCATTGGGAAGCCGATGTTGGTGTGTTTACGATTGGCGCAAGGGGAACACGCAACTCGCTGAAACTCTGTTTTGATGGCCGACGAATAAAAGCGTGCGGCGATCAAACGAGCTTTAATCGAGCAACGCTTGACTGGAATGGCTTACATCACGACTGGATAGACCAGTAGCGAGTTGCAAGTGCCAAGCGCTAGCGCCGCTAGAGAATCGGCGCGGAGAAAGAATCAAACGAGTAGCCGGTGCAAAGAAATGACAATATCGTCATACTCTTGCGGTGGTCGCAACAAAAAACGATCACACGGCGCTTTTGGAACCAAATCACTGAGCAAATCGGCGGCTAACGTAAGCGTGACAATCGCACCCTGATCCTTGGCAGGGCGTGTGGGCTCAACGAGCGTTCCGCTCGATTCGGCAGGCGTCGATAAAACGCAGTTACAGATTGGGCTCACCATTTGAGCCAATCCGGTTTTGCCGTGCGGCGAGCGGCAACAACCTCCGATTGCTTTGCCAGTCTGCGTCTTGGAGGCGATCGCGGATCGTCGGCAACAAGGGCATCCGCAGCACCCTCCGCTGCAATTACCGCAGCAGCAACGACAGCAACTCTTTTTCGCGCCATCGCTGCACGGGCAAGCGCCTCGCACGGGAATGCCACTGGCAACAGCCAGCGGCACCATCGCCAGCACTATGGCATGGCGAAGCCGCTTGTGAAGCCACTTAATTGGCGAATTCCCGATCATTAGATTGTGGTCCCAATTATCCGGCGACGAAATCGTCCTTCAATCGTCGTCACAGACTATCCATTCTTCCCAAATACTACGGCGCATCAAGGGTTGCAGTCAAGCAAACACCCAGGCCGTCGAGACCAAATGGCTACCTGTGGACTCTGGTCCTATTATCGGCGGATGCAACCCACCGCTTGACGTAAAACCTTCGTTATTCTGTATTTTCGATCTGAGCTTCGGGTTCGCTGAGATGGGCAATCTCCGGCGGCTCGCGACAGCATTTGGTCTGATATTTATGCTTGAGCCAATTATTCCTAACAGCCGATTCATAGGACTAAGTACCTTTTCATCGGCCGGCCCATGCTAACCTGCCAGCCCGCATCGACATTGCAATCTTGTCTTGCACGGAGGCGATATGTCGCCAAAGCACATGATGTGGCTATGCGCTGGGTTAGTGTTCTTACAGGCGGGCTGCCGGACGCCGCAGCCGGCAAATGCGCCCGTTGTTGACGCAGGGCAAACGACCAGCCCGCATCCGGTGGTTGGCGAGCCGGTCAAGCCAGTTCAGCCAGCAGTTGCCCCAGCCAGCTTCTCGACACCGGCAGAAAACCAGCCACCGGTCGTATTTGAATGCGCTGATCCGTTCTCAGGACAAACAGAACTCCAACTATCGCAGCTTGTCAACGAGGTTCTGGCGCGAAACCAATCGCTGCAAGCCATGATCGCAGCCTGGCAGGCCGCCGCCCAAAAGTATCCGCAGGTGGTTTCGCTCGACGACCCGATGTTCGGATTTGCTTTGGGACCGGGTTCGTGGGGAAGCTCCGAAGTAAATTCGGCTTACATGCTTGAGGGATCGCAAAAAATCCCCTGGTTTGGCAAGCGCGATTTGCGCGGCCGTGTGGCAAACGCCGAAGCTTCGGCAGCGCAGCTTGACGCTCAAGATACCAGTTTGCAACTAGCTGAAATCGCCAAGCTCGCGTTCTACGATTACTATCTCGCCTCGCGCTGGATGGAACTCAACGAAGAGAACGTCCGAGCAACTCGCGATTTTCGTGAAACTGCTTCGCAGAAGTATCGCGCTAATCTTGTCAATCAGCAAGACGTTCTCCAATCGGAGGTTGAACTTGCCGACTTGGAACGACGGCGGCTGGAACTACTGCGAATGCAGCAAGTAGCGGCGGCCAGAATCAACACACTTTTGCATCGTCCGGCTGGGATTCTGTTGCCTCCACCGCCAAGACAGCTTGCGATTGAGATCAATCCAGCGCCTGCCGATTTGCTGCTTGAGCTTGCAATGGAGCGCCGTCCCGATCTTGCGGCATTGGGCGCACGGGTTCGCGCGGAACAAGCGAGCTTGCAGCTTGCTGACAAAGAATTCCTTCCCGACTTCGATGTGTTTGGGAGGTACGACGCATTTTGGCAAGAACCTCAACTGCGGACGGCCGTCGGAGCCAACTTGAACGTGCCGCTCTACCGCGAAAAACGTCGTGCCGCCGTGCGCGAGGCGATGTACCGCATCAATCAGCGCCGCGCCGAATACGAACAGAGGATCGACGACATCCGCAACGACTTAGGTTCCGCTTATGCGCGGTTGATGGAAAGCCAAAAAGTAATGCAATTGTACAATGCCTCGATCTTGCCGGCCGCACGACAGAACGTCGATTCGGCCAGGGCAGGTTACACAGCGGGTTCGGTCGATTTTCTGCGGCTTATCGAAGCCCAGCGCCAACTTATC
>CAZIGP010000791.1:0-2583 GCA_964538425.1 uncultured Pirellulales bacterium
TGAGCATCTCGACCTTCGGCACCCGCCGTGGCCGAACTTTGTTTACTGCCGTAGCAATGGCGCGAATATGATCGGGCGTTGTCCCACAACAGCCGCCGATGATGTTCACCCAACCATCACGGGCAAACTCGCCGAGCAGTTTCGACATCGATTCCGGCGTCTCATCGAACCCACCGAGCGCATTGGGTAGGCCGGCATTGGGATGACAGCTTACGTAAATCGGCGCGATTTTCGAAAGCTCTTCTAAATACGATCGCAACTGAACTGGCCCCAAGGCACAATTCAAACCAATGCTTAACAAGTCGGCATGCGCCAGCGAATTCCAACAGGCCTCTACGGTTTGTGCCGAAAGCGTGCGTCCATCTTTAAATACCGTGAACGACGCCATCACAGGCACCCGCACTCCATGATCGTCGAAGTACTTTTCGATGGCGAACAGGCATGCCTTCAGCACGAGAGTATCAAACGCAGTTTCTGCGAGCAGAATATCGACCCCGCCTTCGATTAGCGCATCAACTTGCTCGTAATAAGTTTCGACCATCTGGTCGAACGTTGCACTGCGGTAACCTGGATCTTCCACATTGCCGGCAATGGAAAGTTGCTTGTTCGTAGGACCAATCGAACCTGCCACCAATCGCGGCTTTTCAGGATCTCGTGCCGTATATTCATCTGCCGCTCGACGAGCCAGCGCTACTGCTGCAAGATTGATCTCACGAACATGGTTTGAGAGCGCGAAATCTTCGAGTGCAACGCTGGTTGCGCCGAAAGTATTTGTCTCGATGATATCCGCTCCAGCTTCCAAATATTGACGGTGGATATCTTCGATTGCTTCTGGATGCGTCAGGCAAAGCACATCGATCAGGTTCCGCAAATCTTTGGGATGATCCGCAAATTGAGAACCGCGAAAATCGGCTTCGGTGAGCTTCAATGCATGCACCATGGTGCCCATGGCGCCATCCAGCACCAAAATGCGCTGCGCTAATAACTGTTCGAGAGCGTGGCGAGTAATCGGCGGAGTTACAACAGTGGGCATTTTGAAAGCAAATTAAAAATCAATTCAAAAACTCGATTGCAAGAGGTGCTAGCTTTCATGGCAGATCGTTATTTCTAGCCTGCGTACATGTCTGTTAGCCATAAACCAAGCAATCAACTAATTTTAGCGAGTCCTATCCTAAAAGTACTGCTACCTACCCCTATTTTACCTAAATCCAAGAATCTCCGCGACCGCGTTATTGCTCAAGGTCAATGCAACCGGAACCGATAAACAGACTAGCGCCTCCATAGCGTCGTCGCGCCAGGCTGCGCATCGATTGAACATGGGCTTTTGTAGAAATAGCTAGCAATGAATTCCACAATGGCTGCAATTACCCCACGCTCGCGCCGCTATTCGGGTCACCGTGCTGAAAGCACACCTACTCCAGTAGAAGATCCACGCACGCGCGTTCTTATACGTGTGCCTTGGGTAAAAGCTAGTCACGAAACCAAAGCTAAGACAGCTTCTATCCAATCTGTTGAGTCACCAAGCTCAAAGACAACGGTGCAGCATTTAGGTTCACTCGGTTCAACGGCGATACCATCCGCGCAGTTTCGATCTGCGCCCCAAACAACAGCGTCTCAATCGTTTGCTCGCATTGATGCAGCACATTCTGTCGTACCAGCACCACACATGGTTGCGCCGGCCTGGCTCGATCGTTCGAAGAGTTGGCCTATTAAGTTGATTCAAAAACCAAGCACCTGGATAACAGCACTTTTTGCCGTTGTGATGGTTCTTGTACTATTTCGTAACGGCAACCAAGTTACGCCGCCGATTGCTCCGGCAGCTAACTCTGTAAAACGAGAACCCAAAAAAGCTTCTGAACGAAAGCCGGTGGATTCGGCGGCGGTAGATAAACACGTACATGAAGATCGGATAGCACGCAGTCCGTCGACAGATGCAGCCCTTGGTAAGCCGTATGGCAGCACAGGGCCAGCACTTGCCAGTCCATCTCAGTCAGTCGCTCCTAACTATTCGGCCAATTTTTCGGATCAACCAGGGCTTAATCGACGGGCAGCATCCAATGCCCCTGGCGCATTAAATGAAATTCAAGATTGGTCTTCAAATCCACAAGTTATTCAGTCATCAGGTACCCCCAATCCAATAAGCAATTCAAACGGGTTCCAATTCAACGAAACTCCGTCTCACGCATTACCGCCAATAGATGCGGCCCCTGCCGTAGATCAATCTCACGAAAATAGCGACAGTTCTTCACGCGCCGCCTGGTTGCCCGGCACGATTCAGAGTCTTCCTTACCGTTAAACTATGAGTTCTACCGATCAAGCATTTATCCGAGCTTACCAAGAGACCGTTCGCTCGCCACGAACGGCTGCCACGCCGTTGCACGTCCAAATGGCATCGGCGGAGATGGTTGACGGCATTCTGTCACAGCAGAATTCGGAGTGGCAGGACACGCATCAATCTGAGCTTAAATTTAACGATCCGATTCGAACAGTACATCAGTCAAGTGTTAATCATTCGACGATTCCTGCACCTCATTTTGCTCGCCATCATGTCAACTTTCCCAAAATATTTTCCGATATCGTGAT
>CAZIGP010000792.1:0-1122 GCA_964538425.1 uncultured Pirellulales bacterium
CAAACGGTGCCGCACTGGTTCGAATCGGTCATCGAGGACCGGCAATTGTTCGACGAATTTTGGCCGATACGAAGGCAGATGACACTTTAGCGACACGATCCGAGATTGTGAGTTTGCTGCGGCACGCGAATGCCGGCAGGGCAGCCAAGACAATTGCAGAACTGGTTCGATTGGCTGAGCAAGAGCAGCTCTTATATGCTCAACGGTTAATCGATGAATTGGTCACTCTCACCGGCAAAGCGCTGGGGAGCGCCGCTGCTTGTTTCGACCCAGATAGCATCGTTGTTGAAGGATACGTGTTTCGCGATCGACCTGTCTTGCTGCGCCGGTTGTGGCAGGCAGCCAATGCCTGCTTTAGGCCAGGCGGAGTAGAACTCGTTAAACTCACACCTGCCATGCTAGGGCCACGGGGCAAATTTCTTTCGTTAGTTACTTTCGTCGGAGACAACCTGTCACTTGAAGGTAAGCTCACCGGCTAGAACAACCATTGAATTTTAAGCGAATTAGCGGTCATTGAGGCGGAGCATATGGCAGTTAACGACAATGAGCTAGCCAAACGGCTACGTACAGGCCGGGCAGTGGTAGGCCTCTATCATGGATATCCGGCCGAAGGCATTCTCGAAACAATTGCGCCGGGCTGGGAGTTCGTATGGATCGACGGCCAACACGGTCAGTTTTCAATTGATAGCGCGATGCGGGCCGTACGAATCTGTTCGCTGTTGGGAATCCCAACTGTACTTCGCGTGCCAACGCACGATGTTGGTTTGTTGGGTCAATACGCTGACACAGCTGCATCTGCAATCATGATTCCTCAGGTCGATTCCGCCGAAACAGCGGCTGCAATTGTCCAGGCCTTGCGATTTCCTCCGTGTGGTAATCGTTCGTTTGGAGGACGCCGTCCCGCTGATACTCATGGACGGGATTACTACCAAACATGCGAGCCGTTGATTGTTGTTCAGATCGAATCGCGAACTGCATTGGAAAACATTGAACAGATCGCATCTGTCGAAGGTATCGACGCGCTGTTCTTCGGCGCTGATGACATGAAGTTAAGCTTCGGCGTACCGATCGAAACACCAGTAAGTGAAAGTGACGTTCTCTTGCGAGCGAGGCAAGAGGTTG
>CAZIGP010000792.1:1132-2579 GCA_964538425.1 uncultured Pirellulales bacterium
CCCTGAGGGAAATGGTCCGGTTGTGGAATCGTTGAGCCGCGAGACCTTCCGGTGTTAATCAATTTAGGGTACCAGCTTTTAGCTGTGGGAGCAGATGTGCGTTTTCTGCGAGTGGGTTCTCGGCAAGCTCTTTCGGAGAGCCAGCAAGCATTAAAGCAGTGTGAGCTAATTGCTGAAGGCTGATGAACTACAAGACAGACTAAATAACCAACAAATTCATCGCTTAGCGACACCGATGGCCACCGATATTTGCATTTGCTGGACACTCGATTGTGAGGCAACTCAGCATTCAATTGCAGACGTTGAACTTGGACGGCGATCGGTGCGCGGTTTTGTCGATATGGTTCTTGAGGCCAATATGAAGGCCACATTGTTTGTATTACCGTCTGATGCGCGAGCTTACCCCCAATTATTGCGCCCGTTAATCGAAGAAGGCGTAGAAATAGGACTCCATTTTCATCCTGAGGAGGAAGGCTACTCGGATCATTGCGGAGCGCATTCTGCCGAGAATCAGCGATTGATGTATCGCGATGCGATTCGCCAATTTGCAGATGCACTTGGATTTGAGCCCACTACCTTTCGCACCGGTAGTTGTTCGGCAAACGACGCGACGTTTTCTGTTACGGCAGAGTTGGGCTTTACAAGTTGCTCTCACTCGATGCCAGGAAGAAATATGCCAGCGTTGCGGAGTAACTGGGTTGGCGCGCCGGCGCATGTCCATTTCGCTCATCCCGCGAATCGCCTTTTAGAAGGTGGTCTGGACTTAGTGGAAGTGCCAGTAACGACCGATCCTGATTCGATGCTCTGGTCGGGCGGACATCCTCAAGACCTGCGAGTGGAGTTATTTGATGCTAAGAACCAGCGCTATCTGATTGACAAGGTTATCACACGCGAAAAAAAACGTCCGCAGCTCGTCAAAGCGATTGTTGCCCTAAGTCATAACATTTTTGAATATTCGAATCCGAACGATTTTCGGCGACAAACGCTCCAGCAAATGTTGGCTGACTGTTGGGCACTGGCCGATAAGCACGAAGTCGTTCTGCGCCCAGCAACGATTGGTGAAATCGCGATGAATTATCGTAGTGAATCTCGGTTGGCGAGTGCGATCGACAGAAATAGCAAATCTCCACAAGATGCCGCGCGATCCAACCACTTACTGAAAACCGTCACCAAATAATATTCTTTAAGAGAGGAGCACAACAGCATGAATCCTTCCGACGTCGCACAGACCTTTCACGAAAATGGTTATGCGGTAGTGCGAGGAGTGTTCTCCCACGAAGAGGTTTCGTCAATGGAGCTTCACCTGCAGACGCTTTTACGCGAGACGGTTCCAAAACTTGGTGCTGGCGACGTTTACTTTGAGGATTCTCCCGATAGACCAGTAAAGCACTTAGTTCGACTTCACGAGCACTCCGATTTCTTTAACGACTTGCTGCATGATAAGAGA
>CAZIGP010000793.1:0-2214 GCA_964538425.1 uncultured Pirellulales bacterium
GCCGAACTCATCGAGATTGCGATGATGCACGCGGTCGTACACCACGCCAACCATAAAGAACATGCCTGCCGAGCTAATGCCGTGGGCAATCATTTGGAACATTGCTCCGTTGATACCCATGGCCCAATATTCCGAATTGTATGCTGGTGCGGTGGCGCTCCAGACGCCAAGCCCGAGTAAGACGTAACCCATGTGGCTGACAGAGCTATAAGCGACCAAACGCTTGAAGTCTTTTTGGGCAAGTGCCGCAAAGGCTCCGTACACCATGCTTAGTACGCCAATGCCGCATACCACCCAGGCTAAGTCGTAACCCGCCTGCGGACAGATTGGATAGCAAATGCGAATAATGCCGTAGCCGCCCATTTTCAAAAGCACGCCGGCCAGAATCATTGAAATTGGCGTCGGAGCTTCAACGTGTGCATCGGGCAACCACGTATGAACCGGGACGGCGGGCACTTTGATGGCAAAGCCGATAAAGAGCAAAATAAATGCCCACCATTGCAGCGATTTGCCCCACAAGATCTCGACGTTGAACGGCGATTTCTCATGCTGACCAATGGCTGAGAGCGCTAAAATGTTAAAGGTATGTTGAGGCCCGCTGGCATTTTTAATTGCCGCGAGAGCTTCTGTTTGCTTTTCTGCCGGCCAACTTGCATCGACCACGCCGGTTTCGACCAATTGCTTGTCGTCGAGCAATTTCAAATCGCTGTTGAAATACAACATTAAAATGGCGATTAGCATCAGCACGCTGCCAAAGAGCGTGTATAAGAAAAACTTGATCGCAGCGTATTCTTTTCGTGGCCCACCCCAGACGCCGATGAGGAAATACATCGGTAGCAACATCACTTCCCAGAACACATAGAACAGGAAGAAATCGAGCGCCAAGAAGACACCGATCATGCCTGTTTCCAAGAGGAGGAACAAAATGCAGTACGCTTTCACGTGTTTTTCAATGTTCCAGCTTGCTCCCATCGCCAGCATGCTGACAAACGAGGTGAGAATTACTAGCGGAAAACTGATGCCGTCGGTCCCCATCAAATAGTTGATATTGAACGACTTGATCCATGGCACGCTGAATAGATCTTGCATCTTTTCAACGGCCCCTGCTCGCAAATCGAACTGTGCCGTTGTTGCACCTTCTGGTCGTGGAATCGCCAAGTAAACCGTGAAAATAAAAACCAGCACGGTCGTAATCAGCGTAATCCAGCGGATGGTTGTTTTCGCATCACGCGGAATAACAACACCGATAAGTAATGCACCGAGCGCCGGCAGAAAGGTAATTGCCGAAAGCCAGAAAATATAAGGATTGTCCATTGCGGAAACGACCTAAGCTTTCAAATTTACTTGGCCCACGAATAATTCCAGAAAAAACTTACGAGCACAAAAATTGCCACCGTGCCAACGACAATAAACATCACATATTGGCGTAGTTTGCCGGTTTGCATACCACGTAGTGAAATACCGCCGGAATGAATCCAGCGAGCAACCACGTTTACTAAGCCATCAACCAGCACCCGATCAATCTTGTCGTCGATGGTCGATAGCCCTCGCACTGCGGTGGCGCAGTTATCGATGAAGCGGTCGATCACTTTCTTGTCGAAATCTGCAATTCGCCGTGCGACAAAATGCGATGGCTGCACGAACACGGCGTTGTAAAGTTCGTCGAAATACCACTTGTTCCACAAAAATTCGTAGACTTTATGAAACTGATGCTTCACTTCTTCGGGATTCACAAGCCGCCAAGCATAAAATGCGGCAGCCAGCAAAAAGCCCGATAGTGCCGTGCCGAATGCAATTAATGATGCCGGGATGTGAATGTCATCTTCATGGCTTAAATGTTCGCCAGGATGAACAACATTTTGCCAAACCACTGCACCGGTTGCTGTTTCAATCGTGCCTGCAGGCCGGGCTTGTTCCAACATGTCGGTCAGTCCCCACATCGGCCAGCCGATGCCGAATGCAAACACGGCGAGCAGCACGAGCGGCGCCCACATCACGGGCGGCGATTCGTGAGCGTGATCGTAGACGTGATGATCTTTTGGTTTGCCGATGAATGTCATGAACCACAAACGGAACATATAAAACGCTGTCATCGCGGCGCCTCCTGCTGCTGCGAAAAACAGAATGCTATGCACCGGATTGTGATTTTTGAACGACAGCGCCTGGGCGATGATCGAATCCTGCGTGGCATCGGCTGCAACCTCGATCTTGCTG
>CAZIGP010000793.1:2224-2574 GCA_964538425.1 uncultured Pirellulales bacterium
AGCCGCTGAAGCCTGCCACGAATGGAACGCCGGTGCCAATGATGGCCAAGCAGCCGACCAACATGGTGTAGCCGGTGTACGGCATTTTCTTGAGCAGGCCGCCCATCTTTCGCATGTCGTTTGTATGACAAGCGTGAATGACCGAGCCCGAGCACATGAAGAGCAAGCTTTTGAAGAAAGCATGCGTAAACAGGTGGAACAAGCCTGCCACCCAACCGCCAATGCCCAAGGCCAACATCATGTAACCCAACTGGCTAACGGTCGAATAAGCCAGCACACGCTTGATATCCACCGCCACGATCGCAATGGTCGCTGCGATGAACAACGTGATGCAGCCGATATAGGCGATG
>CAZIGP010000794.1:0-2565 GCA_964538425.1 uncultured Pirellulales bacterium
GTGATATCCTCTTTGCCTTGTGTGCCCTGTGTCTCTACGGTAACGCTTGGTTTGTCTTTATTCAGGATAGGCAGTAATACAGCAACAATAATTCCTGCTGCCACCAAACTACCGATGCCGTACAACAAACCACGAGACTTTTTAGTAGGTTGCGGTACAGTGTTGCTTGGCGGCAGCATCGATGTTTCCGCGAGCGGGTCGTTCGCTCGGCTGGGTGTCATCTGTGCCGTATCATAAAGCAGCGATTTCGACGGCGTATGGCCGCGCGGATAGGACGTATCCTTGTGCGGATCGGCTTTGATTTGAGTGTGCCGGTCTGTATCGCGGGCCATCGGCCGCCCGGTGATTGCATGGGTTGGCGTCGCGCCTCCCATAAATGCTGCTTCGCCGGGACGTAATGGAAGTTCGCCGGTCTCTGCCACCGCTTGGCGTAAAGCCAAAATCATGTCGCGTGACGACGCCCAGCGTGATTCTGGCTCACCTTCGGTTGCGCGCAATATCACCAACCGTTCAGGTTCTGGCAGGCGACTGAAATCGAGCGTCTGCAGCACGTGAGCTTCCATCACTTGATATGGCGTCATCGTTTCGTCAAAAGGCAAACGACCGGTGCGAAGCTCTGCATAAGTGATGGCCAGAGAATATTGGTCGCTGGTCGGTGTGACCTTGCCTTTAAAACTTTCGGGAGCGGCGTAAGCAACGGTGACTGGCGCCATCGATGTTTTTCGTAAGGTCTCAACGGCTCGAGCTAGGCCAAAGTCACACACTACCGCGGCATCACCCACAACTAGAATATTGTGCGGTTTGATATCGCCATGCACGATCGGCACAGGGCCTTTGCCCATATCGTGAATTGGCTTGTTTAAGAAGTCGATGCCTCGTGCGGCTTGCTCTAGGTACTCTAGTAGTTCGGCCACTGGTACGCCCGGCAAGCTTTGTTCGCGACATTCTTCCAAGCGCTTGTACAAACTTTTTGCGCCAAGTTGCATGGCGATGATGAGTTCTACTGGCCGGGCGAATTGGGCCGTCATCGCAATGCCCGCAGATTGAGTTTGTCGTTTAGGATCTGGCGCCGGTGTAGTGATGTCGAAGCTGTTGGCAGTTTGACTGTTTGCAGCCTGTCCTGCTTCGTCAATAATTTGTCCACTCTCATCCTTCATCCAAAAGGCTTGCAACGAGATGAGATTTGGATGCCGAACTTTTTTCACCACGCGCAGCGAAGCGAATTCCTGCACGCCTTGCTGGCCAGTGAGATCGATGATCTTAAGAGCTACTTCAGTGCCGCCGGGCGCGGTGGCCTTCCACACCTCACCGAAGCCGCCAGCTCCTAGGTGCTCCTCCAGCCTATAACCGGCTACGGGCTCATCGCCGACTTTATAGCGGTGGAAGGTGTGAGACATGAAAAGTGAATTTGCGATATTGGACTGCAGAAATCGTGCAGTAGTTCAGCGCATACTTTGAGCGAAAAAAGCGTAAAAATACCTTTCTCTAGCGTACTGGCACTTGCTTGCCAGTTCAAGCAAAGGCACAACCGGTCGGAGCATCTACTTGAGACAAAAACGGCTAATTTCCGCCGCTAATTTGCCGCTGGTTTTGGTTCTGGTGGGGGCAGTTCTTCGGGCTGAGTTTTTTTGGGTTCCGATTTTTCCGCAGGCTTCGATTTTGTGGGTGTGGTGAATGAGGGAAAACTTGGCAGTTGTGGCAGCGATGGCGTAGTTTGCGGAGCAGCAGCAGGCGGTACACCAGGCGGTCCGGCCATCTGCATATCTACCTCGGCATGTAAAGATAGTGTCCGCTGATCAAGGGCCAAATCGGCCGAGAGGCCACGAAGCCAATCTAAAATCGGCGCGGTGAAATCGACCGAAGCATTTTCAAACAAGCCATCGACTAATCGCATTCTATCGGCGGGCAATGCACTTGAGACCCAAGCTGGCAGAGCACCAGCTTTTTCTTCAAGTTGAAATTTCCCTCCAAGCGAAGAAACAAATCGCGAATCGGTTAACTCTTCGGCCACTTTTAATGCATCTGGGGGGGGCACGCGGAGTTGGGTTATCAGCGATTGAAGAAATCGTACATCACCAACAGTGGCATTTTTAGCGGCGTGGTAAAAGAGCCCGTTGATTGTGCTGGATAGCTTGGATTGACTTAAATCGCCGATTTGTACCCATGCCTGGGCTGGTCGCTGCGCTTCGACAAATTTTAACTGGGGTGGAATGATTTCAAGTGTCGGCCGTTGCATTGATGCTAGTGTGAAGGAACCAACTCGCCGCATCCACAGCCCCAAAGCAGTTCGGCCATAACCCGCGGCATCGAGCGGCACATTACCCATGCCTAGCGAATTTAGAATGCCGGGGTGCGGATAGCTACCAATATAAAATGGCGGTAAGAGGGATGTCGTTTGTGCCGTACCGCTTAGTAAGCCACCAAGAGGTCCATTGGTGGGTAAATTTTCAAGCAGAGGTCGGCCGTTCACGCGAATCTGCTGGCCTAAGTTTGGTGGGAGATTTGACTGAGGTGGTGCGGAGGCTGGTATTAACTCGCCATCACGAATGGCTCCAAACAATCGAC
>CAZIGP010000795.1:0-1642 GCA_964538425.1 uncultured Pirellulales bacterium
GAGAAAACTTTAAACTCAGTCAGGATACTTATCACCGATGACTACAAGCACAATTGCCTTAGACCCAACACTAAAAAGCGAATTCGACCGCGATGGTTTTGTGGTGACACGTCGATTTTTCTCTCAGGATGAAGTCGAAGAGATTCGAGCACAAATCGATCGCTACGTCGATAAAATTGCTCCTCAATTACCTCCAGGAGACGTAATGTATGAGGATAAAGATCAACCAGAAACTTTGAAGCAGATGCCACATATCGCCGAGCACGATGATTGGTTTCGCCAATTGATGAATGACAGCAAGACTTCTGCTCTCGCTCAACTTTTGTTGGGTGAAAATGTGGTAGGTAAAGAGCTTGAATGGTTCAATAAAGTGCCTTTGTATTCGCGCGAGACGCCACCGCATCAAGACGGTTATTACTTCATGATTGAGCCTCAAGAAGCACTAACCATGTGGATCGCTTTAGACGAAGTTGATGAAGAGAATGGCTGTTTGCGATATGTACGAGGTTCGCATCGCAAGGGATTGCGTCCACATGTGCGAAGCGAAATTCTTGGGTTCTCGCAAGGCATTCCTAATTTTGGGCAAGAGGATGAGCAGAACGAGGTCGCCTTACCGGCAAATCCGGGCGACCTACTAGTGCATCATAGCCTTACCATTCACCGTGCCCATGCAAATTCTAGTAAAGTTCGCCAACGACGCTCGTTGGGAATGATTTATTATTCCACGCGAGCAAAACAAGACGTAGTGCGATTGCAAGCGTATCAGAGGAAATTACACGACGATTGGAAACTACAACAGAAAATATGAGGCGGCAGAGAAGTTTTGTGCGATCACGTGCCGGCTAATTCTACGGAACATTATGACTAAATCTTGGAGAATCGACGACCGAGAGTTTGCCTATCTTCGAGAATTGCTCGAATGCGGCTTCCCTGATGGCTCTTCGAAAGGTGGATTTGTTGGCCGCCTGGAACGAGCTTTTGCCGAGAAGTTCGGTGCATCGTTCGCCATAAGTTGTGTCAACGGCACTGCGACACTTCACGCCGCATTGGCCGCTGCAGGAGTACGCGCAGGAGATGAAGTTATCGTACCGCCTTTGACGATGGCCAGTACGTCACTCGCAGTCCTTCATCAAAATGCCGTACCAGTATTTGCCGATGTTGATCCGCTTACTTTCAACATCGATCCAGCTAGCATTGCAGACCGAATTACACCGCGAACTAAAGCAATTATTCCGGTGGCGTTGTATGGCTTGGCACCTGAAATGGATGCCATCATGAAACTTGCGCGGCAGAATAACTTGGCCGTAATTGAAGACGCAGCACAGTGCTTTTTAGGCCGCTATAAGGGCCAATTGATTGGCACGCTTGGCGATTTGGCCAGTTTTAGTTTTCAAGGCACGAAACACATTACCTGCGGCGAAGGAGGAATGGTTATCACGAATAATTCAAAGTATGCAAACCGAGTGGCACGATTCGCAAGTTTGGGTTATGGACTAGTCACAGCCGAACCTGGTAAATCAAAAATCGACCGTCGCGCAATCGTGCATCCAAATTTCAAACGACATGTAGCATTCGGATTTAACTATCGAATCTCAGAACTCTGTGCAGCATTCGCTTTGGGACAATTAGAAAAGTTAGATAG
>CAZIGP010000795.1:1652-2543 GCA_964538425.1 uncultured Pirellulales bacterium
GTGCGTATGATGAAGTTGTCCAGCATTGTGGATGGTTAAAACCACAATATGTTTCTCCAGAATGTGAACATTCGTCGTGGGCATATGTCATGTTTCTTGATCCGGCGCACGGAGTTAGTTGGCAGCAATTTTTTGATCAATTCGTAAAGCATGGAGGAGAGTGGTTCTACGGAGCCTGGAGCCTGACCTATTTAGAACCCTATTTCCAAGAAAACTTTGGTGATCGTTATCCAGCAGGCTTATGCAACGTTGCAGAAAAAATACAACCACAATTGATTCAATTGAAAACCAATTATGGAGATTCCGCGATGGTTGCCAGGCAAGTGAATGCGCTCGATCAAACAATCCGTTATTTCAACTGACTTTGAGCAATTTATAAAACAGTAACCACACCAAAGATGAATAGTGCATCAACCACTTTTTATTCTTCAGGCAACATTTTGTTGTCTCGGTGTGCTAAGCGCAATAGTTCAAACACCGAAACTCGAAGTCCCCGTCCGAAATATCAGCGAATTCGCGATCAACTGTACGGCGAGATTCATTCGGGACATTTCGCGCCGGGTCAGGCGTTGCCCACCGAGGCCAAGCTGGCTGAAATGCTCGGCATGTCGCGGCAAACGGTCCGCCAAGCCTTGGCCCAACTAGAAGATGAAGGCATTATTGAGCGGATTCGTGGTCGAGGCACGTTTGTGACCACCGAACAGCAGCGTCATGCCCGCCAGCAAGTGGATGTCTTTGCGCTGATCGCTCCCGCGCTTAAGGAAGGTTATTATCCTTCATTGGTGGCCGGCTTTGAACGCGCCTGCTCTGCCCAGCAACGCCAAGTGGTAGTCGGCAATTCGTCCAATAATCTCTCCCGACAGGGGGATTTAATTCTGCAAATGATCGATC
>CAZIGP010000796.1:0-2542 GCA_964538425.1 uncultured Pirellulales bacterium
CCGGGAGTTAGCCAAGTGAAAAACATTCGCCCGAGAAACGATTTAGGCAATCCACGCCGTACACGAGCTGACAACTCGGTGCTCTCGCCGCTCATCAAGACACCTAAAGCGGCCCAATACAAGACCGAGAGTACCAAAAACGTTTCAATCGGATCTTGCGAAATGCCTTCATGAAAAGCATAGAAGCCGATCCACCCGGCAATGCACAGGTATTGAACCAACATTGCCAATCGCAAAGGGGTGGAACGATTTTCTGCGGTAAATGTTAATTGTGCTCCAGCGGCCAAATAGAGCAAGGCAAACATCGTGACGTAAAAGGTCAAGAAAGTGCCGTTGGCAATCCAAAATTCCGAGTTATGAAATTCAAACGGGTAGAACGAAAGAACACCGCTGGCGATCTGACAAGTCGAAATTAGCACGATCACCAAGCCCACGATGACCAACACCGAGATGACAATCTGCCAATGTTTTTCGATGGAAATGGTAGCTACTAGCAGCGCGCAGAGCGAAAGGCCAACCGAACCGAAAAAAGTGTAAGCCAAGATGGTAATAATCGTCGGCATATCAATGCCGCGCAATAAATACGTAAATGCCAGGCAAGGCGCTACCGCTGAAAGATAAACGAGAATTTGGACGATTGCGCTGCCTAGCTTACCGCCGATGATTTGCCGTGGCTTGAGTGTCGTGATGGCCACGAGTTCGTAAGTATTTTCTTCACGTTCGGCAATCAGCGACCGAAATGCCGAGTACGGAACGATGACAAGCAAAGCGGTGGCCAAAATCACGTAATACCAATAGAACATTCCCGCGCCGTCGAATCGGTAACCGGCCATGGGCCCCATTTGAGCAATGCCGAAGAGAGACCACAGCCAGCAAAGAACCAACACTAACGTAAAAGTAATGGCGAACTGTCGACTTTTCAGCGATTGCCGACATTCCTTCACCAGCAGCGGATTTAGCCACTCACCGGCACGTTCCAGCAGATCGCCCAGGCGCTGCCAACGACTAGGCGCGGGGTGAGATGCATCGGCAGCGGTGATTTGCATTGCTTCGTTAAACGTGCTCATTGCACCAGCCCCGCGGTCACTTGCATAAAGACATCTTCTAGTGATCTTTGATGGCTACCAAAGGCAACAATTTGAAAACCGGCGACAATAATTTCTCGCAATAGCTCGGCTTCCGAAGTTTCATCGCCATCGTGAGCGAAGGTAATCGTTTCGGCGTCGACTTTCATTTCATGCACGTCGCCGCGCGCAGTCAACCATTGGCTTAGGCCTGCGGAATTTTTTAACACGCGCAGGCGGACCCAGCTTTGTTGGCCCTGTCGCGCCTTGCGATGAATCTCGTCGACCGAGCCGACCGCTAAGATGCGGCCTTGCTCGATGATGCCGACGATATCGCACATTTCGCCGAGTTCGCTCAAAATGTGCGAACTCACTAAGATCGTTTTTCCATCGGCGGCCAAGCGGCGAATCATTTCGCGCAGTTCGATGCGGGCCCGCGGATCGAGGCCGGCTGCCGGCTCATCCATAATCAGCACGGCGGGATCATGGATTATGGTGCGCCCGAGGCACAATCGTTGTTTCATCCCTTTTGACAAACCGGTAACCGGCTTGTCAGCAAGTTTATCTAGCCCGGTAAAACTTTTGACATAATCGATCGAGCGTTTTCGTTCTGTGCCATGCAGGCCGTAAGCACGGGCAAAAAAATCGAGGTATTCGGTTACGTTCACATTCGGGTACGTGCCAAAATAATCGGGCATGAAGCCTAGGCGGCGGCGAACGCGGTCTGGATCGACTGTGACGGAAAAGCCATCGACGAATGCATCTCCTGATTGCGGGCAATCTAGGGTTGCAAGAATGCGCATGCTTGTCGTCTTGCCTGCCCCGTTGGGGCCGATGTAGCCGAACACTTGTCCTCGCTGCACTTCAAACGAAACATCGTTAACGGCATGAGTACGCCCGAAAAATCGATTCAACTGGCGAAGTTCGATCATCGGGTGAGACATGAAGATGAACGGGTGAGGAGAAAATTTTTCGCGGAATGAAATGACTTCACCACTGACCGAAGACGACGTGAAAACTGGATTCTTCTTGTGCTGCGGGAGTGCCGGTTTCCATTTCTGGCGAGGTTTTTACGATGGCGACATAACTGCCAGGGGGCAATTGGTTCTGTCGTAGTTTTTCACGCAGTCCGTGCAAGGATCGCTCCATAATGCCCGTGCTTTGTTGAGCATCTGTTGAACTATTGCTGTTGTAATAGTAGTGATTTCGATAACGGCCGATGCCAAAACTCGTGCCGTAATTAAAGTCGATCGTTTGCATCTGTAAATCATTAGCGTTCATTAACGGTTCGATTAATTTCGTCGCCGCTGCGTTTTGAGATTCTGATGTCGTTAATGTGGTCGATTGCCCGGCAGCCAGCCCGGTGGCGGTAAAACATTTGCCGTTTTCGGTGACTAAAACTAATTGTTCGATATCAACGCCCAGTTTATTTTCGACTTTGGGTGGCTGTTCCGCTTTGGCTTGTTTAACAACGAGTT
>CAZIGP010000797.1:0-2535 GCA_964538425.1 uncultured Pirellulales bacterium
AAGAAACGTCTCCGGCAGACTGGCATTGAGTGGTGGTTTGGAAATGGAATTGATCGATGTGCCATCAAGTCCTGTCCAAGCAGTTTTAATGCGTTCCGATTGTGGAAACTTGCCCGCGCCATCAAGCGTGAAATGCATTGCGCCGATAAAGCCACAATCTTGCAAAATTTGTGGCAACGCTGGTGTGAGACCAGCTCGCCACCGGCCGAACACCTTGGGGCGCTGACCAAGTAAACGATCGTAAACTTCGCCTGCTTTTTGTAGCTGAGCAAAGATCGCTTCGTGCGGCATCAGCGGCAGTTCGACTTCGTTCAGTTCGCCACCGATTAGCCCTACGGTATTAGCTTCCAGCCCAGTTTTAAGCGCCGTCAGCGTGCTCGGTTCTTCCAGAGCCATCTGCTGGAGCGTGGCAGCCGAAAGCAGCACATTTAGCGGAACGCTAGTTGCTAACTCTTCTCGCAATGCGGAGCCGATCGTTGTTGGACCGACCAGTGTAAGGTCAATGAAGTAAGCATCCACGGGATAATAATACCCCCGTGCTTCAAGCAACAAATTAAACGCAGATGTAAGTTGTGTTTTGACTTCTTCGCTATCACCTTGAATTGCAGCTTTAGCTGCCGCCAATGTGGCACGCTCAAATGCCGCTTCATCAAGATTGCTCATGTAGCGCATCCGACGCGTGAGCACTTCAGTTTGCAAATAGCAAAATCCGAGAGCTAGAAAGTCGGCAGCGAAGAATGAAGCCCGCGCGATACTGTCTTCTAACTGTCCAGGTTCACGGCTTGCTCGCAGCTTTTCAAGAGTTGCGGAAACCATTTCGTCGCGGTTATACAATCCAGTAATTAATCGAGCGCCCTGCTCCTCGGCTTGCGAAAAAAAGAACCCTGGCATGTCGTCCTGAACGACCTGCGGCACGGTAATCAATCGGTCGGCAAGTTGTTCGGGCGGATTGTCCGATCGTATCCACGTAGGCAACTTGCCTACATCCGCAATCAGTGCCGGATGCCACAGTGCCGTCCATGCTGCTAAAATTCCCTGGGCGGATTCCCCGAGGTGGTAGGTCGGAAAATCGTCCAAACTATGGCACGACAGCAAGACATTGAGCTCAAAAAGGGGCATGAAACGGATTATGTGGCGAGGATCGAGGATCTAGAGTCAGGATTAGCGGTTTCACCTGTTGCACTTTCCTGAACTCCACGCAGAATAGCATACAGTGGGACAGAGTGCGCGGGAGGGCTTCGTAATGAAATCAACCGATCTAGCGGCGACGGAAACCGCTGCTTACGACGGAACGATTCTGCCTAAACCGGCTCCGGCTTGGTGGCGCTATGGTCTGCCTCTGGCAGTGCTTTTGATAGGGTTGACTGTTGCCTGGTGGTCTTCAAGCATTGCTCGGCAAATGCAGACTGTGAACATTCAGCGCGTCATGCCACAGGTGGTGTTTTGGGGCGGCGTTCAACTCAGCTTCTTACTTTCTGGTCTTCTCTGGTTGGCTGGCGCTCGCCGTGCCGCCGCCGTATCGCTGGCTCGACGAATTACGGTCTCGCTGCGCGAAAGTGAGCAGCGTTTACAAGCTTTGTTGGAAAATACATCGGCCGTCGTTTATGTGAAAGATGCAGGCGGACGATATTTGTTGGTCAATCGCCGATTTGAACAATTATTTAATCGATCGAAGCAAGACATCATCGGCAAGACCGACGAAGAAATTTTTCCTAAACCGTATTGCACAATATTCCGTGAAAATGATCTTCGAGTATTGAATGCCGGCAAGCCCATTGAATTAGAAGAAGTCGTCCCGCAAGACGATGTCATTCACACTTATATTTCCAACAAGTTCGCGCTGTGCAACGCCGATGGTAAAGCCTATGCCGTCGGCGGAATATCGACCGACGTCACCGCGATTAAGAAAGTTGAACAAGCTCTCCGCGATTCCGAAGCCCGATATTACTCACTCGTCGAAAGCCTACCATTGCGCACATGGAGTAAAGACCTTCAAGGTCGCTTTACTTTTGCGAACAAAGGCCTGTGCAAAAGTCACGGTCATGCGCTCTCGGAGATTGTTGGTAAGACCGATTTCGATTTCTCTCCGCATGAATTGGCCACTAAGTACCAACGAGACGATCGCCGGGTTGCCGAAAGTCGCCAAGTGTTTGAAGACGTTGAAGAGTTTCAAGGCAGTGGTGGCGAGGGCAAGCGATACATTCAAGTATTGAAGTCCCCGGTATTCAATTCTCAAGGCGAAGTCGTCGGCACCCAGGGTATGTCATGGGATGTTACCGATCGCGTAGCCGCTGAGCGTGCTATGCGGCAGGCAAAAGACGCTGCAGAAGCCGCCAATCGGGCTAAAACCGTGTTTGTCGCCAATATGAGCCACGAAATTCGCACACCGATGAACGGCATCATTGGTATGTCGGAATTGTTGCTCGATACGCCGCTCTCCGCCGATCAGCGCGAATATGTGCTGATGGTCAATGAATCTGCCGACTCGCTCTTGAGCGTCATTAATGACGTGCTCGACTTTTCCAAAGTCGAAGC
>CAZIGP010000798.1:0-2526 GCA_964538425.1 uncultured Pirellulales bacterium
GCCGGAGATCAGCCTCGAAGGCCTGACACTGCTCACGGGCCGTCATGCCGAGGCAGGTTATTTATTGCGATCCTACGGGCGTTATGTGCGCGATGGTTTGATTCCGAATTTATTCCCGGAAGGTGAAGTCGAAGGGTTATATCATACGGCCGATGCAACACTGTGGTACTTTCATGCACTACAACGATACTTGGATTACACCAACGATTGGAACACCCTGCTGGGATTATTGCCCACGCTGCGCGATATTGTCGAACATCACATTCGCGGCACACGATTTGGAATTCGAGTCGATGAGCGCGACGATTTATTGATTCAAGGCGAACATGGTTATCAACTTACCTGGATGGATGCCAAGGTAGGTGATTGGGTCGTGACGCCGCGCCGCGGCAAAGCGGTCGAGATCAACGCACTATGGTTCAATGCGTTGAAGTTGCTTCAGCAATGGCTTGTGCGAGCCGAAGACGTGGCAGCAGCCAAACAGCTTGCCCAGCGAGCTCAGCACACTCAGACTTCGTTTAATCGGCAATTTTGGTATTCAGAAGGCAGTTATCTTTACGACGTCATCGATGGCGAAGGAAGAAACGATACCGCTTTGCGGCCAAACCAATTACTAGCCATATCACTGGATTATCCGGTGTTGAATTCAGATTATTGGAAGCCTGTCGTCGAAACAGTAACGGCAAAGTTGCTCACCCCTTATGGATTGCGAACGCTCGCACCAGGCCATCCCGACTATAAGGCCACTTACGACGGCGATCTACGCGCACGCGATGCCGCTTACCATCAGGGCACCGTTTGGCCATGGCTGATCGGACCCTTCATCGACGCCTGGCTCCGAGTACATCCCGACAACTTGACCAGTGCACGTCGCTTGTTAGTTGGCTTAGAACCACATCTTAATGAAGCTTGCCTAGGTTCGATCAGTGAAATTTTCGATGCCGAGGCACCGTATCATCCACGTGGCTGTGCGGCCCAAGCCTGGAGCGTTGCCGAGGTATTGCGTTCGTGTGTCAAAGTCCAACGTGCCGAACAACTCGCAGAGGCCCGCCAATGAAACAAATCAAAACCGGCAATTTCAGGCGGGTGGCACATCATTCCATGCATTTAAATTGCATACTCATCTTCAATCAAGGTGCAACATGAAAAAACGCGTCAAAAAGACCGTTCGCAGGCCAAGTTGGCGAGGCCAATTGCGCTTTGGCCTGGTAAGCGTTGCAGTGGAAGCAGTCAATGCTCGTTCCAGCGAAGGAGGTGATATTCACTTCCACCTACTCCACGAAAAATGCCATCGCCGAATTCGTTACGAAAAAGTTTGCCCGGTGCATGGCGAAGTCTCGCAAGATGAAATTGTCTCTGGCTACGAATACACCAAAGGCAAATACATCGAAGTCGAAGCTGAAGAGTTGGACGAACTGCGCAGCGAGCAAGAAAAATCACTCGTGCTGGATAGTTTTATTCACCCCGAGGAACTGAACCCTATTTACTTCGATGGCCGCATGTACTACCTCGTTCCATCGGAAAAAGAATCAGAAGAGGCCTATGGTGTCTTGGTTGCAGCACTAGAGCATCAAGATCGCTGGGGCGTAGGGCATCTCGTAATGTCGGGCAAAGACCAAATCGTTGCCATTCGTTCAACCGATGGCATCCTTCACATGGCAATGTTGAATTACTCCAGCGAAATTCGCCCGGCCGCAGAAGCCAAGCTACCGCGTCCAGTCAAGCCTTCATCACGACAGGTGAAACTTGCCGAAACATTGATTACCTCTTGGGGCGAAAAGCCATTCGAGTTTGAAGAATACGAAGACCGCTATCGCAATCGCTTAGCAGAACTAATTCAAGACAAAATTCGAGGGAAGGAAACCGTAGAACCGAGCGAAGAAGAGGAAGAAGAGCAGCCGCAAGTGATTAACTTTATGGATGCTTTAAGAAAAAGCGTGAAAGCAAGTTCTCGTTCTCGCCGCGCTGCTGCCACACGTCGCAAGAAACCAAAGCGAAGAAAACGCGCTTCGTAGCCAAGACTCAACAAAATTGCCGTAAGAACTATCGTCCACGCCGGGCGGCTTTTCGAGCCTGGCGCCGGGTGAGATAACGAGAATCATCTTCGCCGTTTGCTTCTTCGACTTCGGCGTAATAATCGACCAGTTCCAGCATGCTGCGCCTTAGCAGTCGGCCTTTCTCATCCAGTTCTTTGGATGTGCGTGCCACAATGCCACCAGGCACATCGACGCATGTGACATCGAGCGTCACATTCGTGCCCTTCGGCGTGCGCTGAATCGTGCGTTCGTAGGCTGCCGATTTCAACTCGCGCTGCACGCGATAAGGCATCTCGAGAGCAATGACTTCGACGGTCGTCGAAGCATTGTCAACCGCCTGTCCATTCCCTTCCACCGTCGACATTTCTCGTTTCAGTACAAACGGCTCAATCGATTCCGACAAATACAGTTTGGTGATCTGCTGTTGACCGCCGTTGTGAGCCACGACTTGTCGAACCTGACACGGCAAGTGTTGGCCGTCGATCGTAAT
>CAZIGP010000799.1:0-2514 GCA_964538425.1 uncultured Pirellulales bacterium
GACAATCGCATGGATAATTCACGAACGATTCACGTGAAGGCGATGACCCGCGTTGAGGGAGAAGGCGGTCTACTTATTCGATTGCGTGACGGACAAATCGACGAAGTGCAACTCAACATTTTCGAGCCACCGCGATTATTCGAGGCAATGCTGCGCGGCCGGGCGCTCGAAGAAGTTCCCGACATCACCGCCCGAATTTGCGGCATTTGCCCGGTCGCTTATCAAATGAGCTCTGTGCATGCGATCGAAGCGGCTCTTGGCCTCCACGTTCCACGGGAAATCAGGCAGTTGCGGCGGCTTCTCTACTGCGGGGAGTGGATCGAAAGCCATGCTCTACACGTCCATCTACTGAATGTGCCTGACTTTCTCGGTTACGACGGCGCGATCTCAATGGCCAGGCAATATGCCGACGAAGTCAATCGAGGTCTGCAACTAAAGAAATACGGCAACACATTGCTGGAACTGCTTGGCGGCCGGGCGGTTCATCCGATCAATATTGCGGTGGGCGGCTTCTATCGCTTACCGCGGCGAGACGAACTTATTGTGCTCCTTCCAGACTTGCAGAAATGCCTGCAAGCCGCCGTGGAAGCGACTCGGTGGATTGCCGGATTTGATTTTCCCGACTTCGAGCAACCCTATGATTTTGTCGCCCTTTCGCATCCGGATGAATACGCGATGTGCGAAGGCAGAATCGTCAGCACAGACGGACTGTCGATTGAAGTCGCCAAGTTCGAGCAGTATTTTCGCGAACAGCAAGTGTCGCATTCAACGGCGTTGCAAGCCATCCGTCTTGATACAGGTCGACATTACTTTCTAGGCCCGCTTGCCAGAATCAACCTCAATCGCGACCAACTGATGCCGACGGCGCGCGCCTTGGCCAACGAGATCGCCCTGGTGAAGCCGTGCCGCAATCCGTTCAAGAGCATCTTAGCACGATCGCTGGAGATTGTTCACGCCTATGAAGAGGCGCTCTCGATTGTACAAAACTATGCGCCGTGCGCACCACCTCGGATTCGCTACGACTATCGCGCGGGTGAAGGTTCAGCCGCTACGGAAGCGCCGCGCGGGCTGCTTTATCACCGTTACGCAGTCGACGGCAGTGGATTGGTGACGGCCGCAAACATTGTGCCACCGACGTCTCAAAATCAAAGCCGCATCGAAGAAGATCTCAAAGATTACTTGCCACGTGTTATTTCATTTCCCGACGATCAGGTGGCAGTTGCTTGTGAACGTCTAGTTCGCACCTACGATCCGTGTATTAGTTGTTCTACTCATTTTCTCAAAGTGAAATTGGAGCGACGGTGATGATCGTGAAAACGGTCGTTGTTGGGATCGGAAGTCCACACGGCGACGATCAAATCGGGTGGCGGATTGCCGATCGGCTTTCGCAAGCGATGTGTTCATCGGTCGAGATCTACAAGGCCGCGTCGCCAATCGAACTCTTGGATTTTGCGAATAGAGCAGACGAACTCACGATCTGTGATGCCTGCCGAGCGGATAGTGATTTCGGAACTATTTGGTGCTGGAACTGGCCGACGGAGGCCATTGAAACCTGCCGATTTTCCGGCAGCCATGACTTGCCGCTGCCGGTGGCACTGGAATTGGCAAGCCAGTTAGGGCGATTGCCGCGGCGCGTTACAATCTGGGGCGTGAATATTGGCAGCACCGAACCGGCGGCTGATCTTTCGCCGGGAATTGAGGCTGCCATACCGAAGGTTACATGGCAGATTCTCCAATCGATCAACCATGCATGAAGTTGCATTAGTTCGGTCGCTCGTCGCTCAGGTCGAGCACATTGTTGCTGACCAAGGGGGCGGTGTTGTAAAATCGATCCGCTTAAAGTGTGGATCGCTAGCCGGCGTCGAACCCGCACTTGTATCATCTGCGTTCGAGTTGATGCGAGCCGAAGGTAAGCTTGGCGATGCATTGCTCGTGATCGAAGAAGTTCCGCTTCAATTGCGCTGCCAAACATGCATGACCGAATTTGGGCTGCACCAGTTTCGATTCGTGTGCCCCCATTGCGGCAGCGGGCATACAGAGATCGTTCAAGGTGATGCTTTAATACTCGAGAGCATCGAGCTAGAGCCACTCGCGAATATGAGCTGATATGAGCCAAATCATTTCAATCCAACGCGATGTGCTGGAAGACGCAAAACTGCACGCTAGTCAGTTTAGACAAATGATGGCCGACCGAGGTACGCTTGTCGTTCACTTGCTGTCGTCTCCGGGAGCCGGCAAAACGAGTTTGTTGGCCGCCACCGCACGGTATTTTGGAGCGAATCATCGTATGGCTGTGCTAGTTGGCGATATTGCCACCGATCGGGATGCGCAGCGGCTCGTTCCTTTCGCGCCAGTGGTCCAACTGACGACCGGCGGAGCTTGCCACCTCGAACTTTCATTGGTCGAGCGAGGTTGGAAGTCATTGTCGATTAGCGATGTAGACTTCTTGTTCATTGAAAACGTCGGTAATCTTGTTTGCCCGTCGTCGCATGACCTGGGAGAGCATATCCGCGT
>CAZIGP010000800.1:0-2511 GCA_964538425.1 uncultured Pirellulales bacterium
GGGAACCTGAGATTCATCGGCTTGCTACGCCATTGCTCAAGCAAGTAATCTTGATCGATTGCCCCGACCCAGATACTCAGGATTCAGGAGCTAGGGGTCCAGAATCTCCAGTTCAGCAGCATACTGCTTTAACCGTTCAATCCAACACCAGTAACCACAATCTTGACATCCTCCGTCGCGTGTTGCCACATTGCGACGTGTTATTCTACGTCGGTACGGCTCAAAAATATAAAACACATGCTGTGACGGAAGAAGTGCTGCGACATGCTCCTGGTCGACAAGTGGTGTTCGTGCAAACACACGCTAGTATCGATGGAGACATCACTTCCGATTGGCAAAAACATTTGGAATCTCAAGGCTTTGAAGTGCCAAGAATGTTTCGCCTTGATGGCGAACAAGCAATTCAGCGGGCTGAGCAACACCTACCGCCACCGCCAGAATTCACGCGACTGGTCGATTTTTTGCAAGAAGAACTTGCTGGCCGGGCAAGGCATCGCATCTTGCGGGCAAATGCGCTCGATTTGCTTGAATGGTTTTTGGACCAAACACAGCAAGACATCGATGCTACACTGCCCAAAGTTCGTCAACTGGAAACGGCAATTCCCACGCAACGGGCCGAGCTTTTCAAATCGGTTTGCACACATCTCAAGCAGCAACTTCGTGGCAATCAAGGTGTGTGGCGAGCTCGCTTGCTACGTGAAGTCACGTTGCGTTGGAGTTGGGGACCCTTTGCGGCATTTTTACGTTTGCTTGGTTCTGCAAGATCACTGCTGCGATTCGCGCCAGTACTGCGCGCCCGTGGATTGGCACCAATGCTTGTTGCTGGTGGCTGGGGCGTAACTAAGGCGGTAACCGACAAAGTGCGCGAATCGCTCACTGAAGATCGTTGGCTGGCAGCTGCGGAACTTGGCATTAATACAGGCGAAGTTGCACGAGCCACTAGCGTGCTAACCGGTTTGGCAAATGAAGCAGGCATCGAAATGCCATCTGTAGCCACAAAATCTTCCTCGATGATCGACGAAGATTCGTTGGCTCAAGCCGCACGACGGTTGTATCAGCAGGTTGAAACCGAAGTTGACGCGGCTATTGATCGCCGCGTTGCCCGACGCGCTGGCGGGGTCTTTCATTTCTTGCTTGAGATACTGTTTATCGCTTTGCCTGGCATATTACTGTACCGACTAGCGAAGAACTTTTTTTACGATCATCTGTGGTTGGAATCGACCCAACCGCTGCTAGGCATCGACTTTTTAATGCAAGCCGCGCTTTGGGTATTGGTGTGGGGATTACTTTTGCGAGGCCTGTTAATTTTTCGCTTGCAACGAGGATTGAAACGCGATTTTTCAGCAATTGTCGAGCGGTTAACCCCTGACACGGCACTGGGAGCGTTGTTTGACCAATTCACCGTCGCTGCGGAAGCGATTCGGCATCATGCAACCGCATTAACACCTGTGCAAAACAACGCAAAACTTTTGCGGCAAGAATTGGAAGCTTCGGGTACATGGAAGCTTGGCAGGCTCCGGCCTGTTCATCTGAAAAAAGAAAGTTAATGTAAAGAGAAAGAGCTCTAACACTCGATTTAGTTAATCTTCTTTATTCTTTCTCGATTTTTCCTTTTCTACTTTTCTTTTCTATCAGATCGTATAACTCAAACAGAGCTTCGCGCATGTTGTGTTGATGAGCCTCGTAAGCAGTGGTTAAATCGTCAGGGCAAATCGATGTGTCGGCCGATTTTAACAAACGCTCAACCACTTGTTGAAACATCTCAAATTTCGGCTGCACTAAATACAATTCCCGTAGCCCGTATCTCGCAGGTGATGAATGTAGTGTAACGAGCAATCCGCTGTCAGAGCGCTGGCAAATGGAGTTAAGTTTTCGCCGCGCCCACCAACCGAGTTGTTCGTAGCCGTCAACAATCACCACATATGGCGGGCCACCGGAAACGGGCAGGGAGAAGTCGGTAGGTAAGCGTCGCTGCCCATCATGTAAAACGATTTTCAAAACTCGCCGGCCTACCTGTTCGATTGCAGGAATTAAGGTTTCAAGTAGCGTCGACTTTCCACTACCATGTGGGCCAACAATAGCCCCACGCCAATTTTGTTGCTCGAGGCGCTGAACAAGCATTTCCACTGTGACGCCTGAGGGAAATATAAACGGCACAGCGCCTGGCCGAATAAAACGAGTGGAAAAAGGATTACTCATGCCGGCATACGCATTTTAAATCATTACGTCATGCAAGCTCAGGTGCTGCGATCCTTAGATTGCAACAGGGGGCGATTCCATTCCTAGCGGTACATCGCCTAATTGGAACGGTTTTTCTGCCACAAAATCGCGACCGTTTTTTACAAACACTCGTACTCGCACGCACCAGCAGATTTTGACTAACACCCCTTCGTAACTCAGTGGACTTTTTGGCAGCACGGTTTGAAACCGCCGTAATTCACCGAGATTCATGTCAGGACCATCATCGGCAGTCAAGCGTTCGAAATAATGCACTGCTAAGTCTTCATCCCC
>CAZIGP010000801.1:0-2511 GCA_964538425.1 uncultured Pirellulales bacterium
CAAGCTTTGGTTGAAGAATTAGCCCGAACAGCCGTCTTAGGTCAGCAAGCATGGGTCACAGCCCGGGGCAATAACGATTTTGCGGCATTCAAGCCGCTACTCGAAAAAACATTCAAACTCAAACGCGAATCGGCGGAAGCGATCGGATACGCTGAGTGTGCTTATGACGCGCTATTAGATGATTTCGAGCCCGGAGCTCGTACGTCACAAGTGGCGCGCGTCCTGGCAGAGTTGCGAGAGCAGCTTGTACCGCTAGTGGCCGAAATTCATGACAGCGGTCGGCAGCAAAAACTCGAAATTATTACGCGACACTACCCTCGCGATGCGCAAGAACTCTTTGCTAAAGAGGTAGCAGCGAAGATTGGTTTTAATTTCGATCGTGGTCGGCTCGATGTCACCCATCACCCTTTTTGCAGCGGCTTAGGGCCAAATGATTGCCGCATCACAACACGATATGACGAACAGCATTTTAACGGTGCATTTTTTGGCGTGCTGCATGAAGCCGAGTGGTATGGCTTGCCGCCTGGGGAAGCGGTATCGCTAGGCATTCATGAATCGCAATCGCGAATGTGGGAAAATCTTGTCGGCCGCAGTCGGCCGTTTTGGGAATATTTTTATACGGGGGCACAAAAAACGTTTCCCGCAGCACTTGCTAAGGTTCCGTTGGATGATTTTTACGGTGCGATCAACGATGTGCGGCCGTCACTTATACGCGTGGAAGCTGATGAGGCAACCTACAACTTGCACATTCTTATTCGATTTGAATTAGAACAGGCGCTGATTGATGGTGACTTAAAGGCCGACGATTTGCCTGCGGCATGGAATGAAAAATATCGCCATTATTTGGGTATTACTCCGCCCAATGACAGCGACGGTGTGCTCCAGGATATTCATTGGAGCGCCGGCTTGGTCGGCTACTTCCCCACGTACTCCCTGGGCAATCTCTACGCCTCCCAATTTTTCGAACAAGCCGATGCAGACTTGGGCGGATTGTCCAGGCAATTTGCCGCAGGGGATTTTGCACCACTGCGAAATTGGCTCCGAGAAAAAATCCACGAGCAAGGCCAGCGCTATACGGCGGACGAACTGGTCCAGCGAGTGACCGGCAAACCGCTCTCTCCGGCTGCACTGATGCGGCATTTGCGGAGTAAATTTGGGCCCTTATATGCGATCTGACGTGGCAATTTAATGGGTTTGGTGCGCAGATTCCTACCTCCCACAATGCTACACTAAAAGGGGTCTTTTTCTCCGGAGCAGAATTGCATGTCTAGCGTTGCTTGTCCAAAGTGCCGCAAGGCCGTGTCCTTGCCGGCCGATATTGATGTTGGTGCATGGGCGCGTTGCCCGCTGTGTCTAGCCAAGTTCAAGTTGCAAGCGGCGCTCGACATTTCGCCGCCGATGTTGGAAATCATCGACACACCTCCTGGCGCAGACTTTGCTGACATGATTGCAGAGTCGGACGAAATTGACTCACCGCTTGGGAAATCATCTTTTGAAGCACCGCCCATCTCTGCAGCTACGGTTGCTGCCTTATCTGCCAGCGGCCACCGACCAGCCGCGGCTTCCGGCATCGTAGAACTCGACGAAGACGAAGATACTTTGCCTGCGCTGGAGGCTGGTTCGCTTGCGCCAGCGGGTTCACTCGTCGATTATCATGAAACGCATGGTTTTCGCGAAGCGCCGGAGGATGAAGACGAAGATTCAGGAGTTTTGGAACTTCGGTCGGAAGAAGATGCTGGCGAGTGGCAGGCACCACCCGTTACAGCCGAGGTGGGCGGTGTGGCAGGAGTTGGAATTAAAACCCAAGTTTCGCGCCGCAAGAAATCCCAAAAAAATCCAATTTTAGAAGTCGTGAAGCTCTTCGTAGGCAGTGTTCTTGGATTGGCGATCGGCTATGCCGTGCTGCTTTGGGGCTTCAAGAAAGATCCTTTTAAGCTGGCCGAAATTCTGCCGCAGTTCTTAGTGCCGTCGAGCTTGCAGTCGCCTTGGATGGCACGAAGCATTCCAAGCACATTTGCGCCTCCTCCTCTCCAAAATCAGACCGATCCTTGGGCCAAGCCGGAAGCGCCGAGTGATGACCCTAGCGCCGCGCCTCTCGAACCGTCACCCACGACCGAATCGCCAATGGGTGAAACACCCATCCCAGAAACGCCGACATCCAACACACCAACGCCAACCGAGCCGGTGCCAGCGAATCCGCTGCTTGATGAGAACGACGGTGCGCTCCCGGGCATCGAGCCAATGCCTCCTAGCCCTGCGCCGATGCCTGCTACTGATCCGCTCGATGCTGTCGATCCTTTAGCGCCGCCGACCGAACAACCTAAACCGGAATTGAAGCCATCGCCTGACGACGCCACGACTCCGTCGCCTTCGACTCCAGAGACGCCACCGACTCCGAAGCCGATGGATAATCCACCTTCCCCTATGCCGATGACCGAGCCGGCAAATCCACCCGAAAATAAAGCGGCTTCTAGTTCGCCGATGCCCATACCGACACCCGATCAGGGTTTT
>CAZIGP010000802.1:0-2510 GCA_964538425.1 uncultured Pirellulales bacterium
CATCGCGACGATTTGTCCACACTCCTTCCAGGCCCGCACGACGCGCAGCTTGTGTTCGGCGGAAACACGGGCATAGACAGCGATGTCAGTAACGCGGCGACTGAGTTCCTTGTCAGACAATTGATCCAAATCGGCCCCAGTTAGCGCGCTGCCATTTACGCTCGGCAATCGTAATTCTTTCGCGACGGCTTCCGCTGTGGCTGGGTGATCGCCGGTAATCATCACAGGACGGATGCCAGCCTTTGCACAACGCCGTACGGCCTCCCGTGCTTCGTCGCGCGGCGGGTCGATCATGCCGACCAAGCCAACAAAGGTCAGGTCGCCTTCGACAACGCCGCCTGGCTCACCATCCGACAGATACCGATAGGCAAGCGCCAGCACTCGTAGCGCTCGTGAAGCCATTGCTGCGTTTCGGTCCAACCATTCCTGTCGTCGATCTGCATTGAGCGGCAAAGTGTGACCGTTGTGTTGTTCGTGGGTGCAGCGATCGACAATTACTTCCGGCGCACCTTTGGTGTAGAGGGCGATTTTGCCGTTGGGCAGCCTTAGCGCTACCGACATCGCTTTGCGAGTCGAGTCGAAAGGCAGTTCGTATAAGAGCGTAGGCTTGTCTTTTTCGCTGATGAGTTCCGCTTTCCTTGCAGCGACAAGCAGTGCGCCCTCGGTCGGATCGCCAATCACCTGCCAACCGTCGTTGGCTTGCGCCGTTGGTACGAGCTGCGCATTGTTGCACCAAGCGCCGATGACAAGCGCATCCATTAAGTCGGGATATGCTGTCACATCGACAGGTGAACCGATTTGCCCATCCGCGAACTCATCGCTGGCGCGGATCGCGCCATCAACTTGAGCAATGCCAAGATAAAAACGGCCGCGCGGCACATATCCTGCCCCAGAGACGTGGAAGGTGTTATCGCCGACAGCCAACTCTCGAACGGTCATTTCATTGCGAGTAAGCGTGCCGGTCTTATCCGAACATATCACGGTCACGCAGCCGAGGGTTTCTACACTCGGCAGCTTGCGGATGAGGGCATTTCGTTTGACCATCCGTTGCAGCCCCAGCGCCAGCGCGACGGTCACGACGGCGGGCAATCCTTCCGGCACCGCCGCGACCGCCAGGCTCACCGACAGCAAGAAAACTGGCAGCACTTCCCCGCCTCGCAAAAGCTGTAACACGAAGACGACTGCCACAATGGCTAAGCAGGCTACAAACAGCACCCGTCCCAATTCTGTTAGGCGGCGTTGAAGTGGGGTTGGTTCGGCTTCTTGATGCGTGAGGAGTCCGGCAATCCGTCCCAATTCAGTGGACATTCCCGTAGCCACGACGATTCCGCTGGCCTTGCCCGCCGCAGACACAGTTCCCATGAACGCCATGTTACGACGGTCGCCCAGCGGTGTCGCAACTGGCAGAGTCGCATCAGAATTTTTGTCAACTGGGGCCGATTCACCCGTCAGTGCGGCCTCTTGCACCTGGAAACTAAAACAACGCAACAGGCGAACGTCGGCTGGAATGTTGTCGCCAGCCTCCAATTCAACGCGATCGCCGGGCACAAGTTCGCTGGCGGGAATCGTCTGTGCTTTGCCTTCGCGAATTACTCTAGCATTCGGGGCAGAAAGCTTTTGCAAAGCCGCCAGCGCTTTTCCAGCGCGCTCTTCTTGAACAAACCCGATCGCGCCATTGAGCAACACGATCGAGAGTATTGCCAGCGTATCAACCCATTCGCCGATCGCACCTGAAATGACGGCGGCTGCGATCAAGGTCCAAATCACCAAGTCCTTGAATTGCCCCGCTAGTCTTTTCCACACGGGCGTCGGCGGAGCTTCTGCTAATTGATTTGGACCGTGCGCCTTGCGAGCGATTTGCACTTGCCGGCTGGTTAGGCCCTGCTCGGCGTCCGAAAGTAGTTCATGCAAGATCGCTGCCGACGACAAGGCGAAGGGAGGCGATGAACCTTGCTCAGTTGCCGTTTCAGATTCGGAGACGATTGAACTCATCACTTATTCACTTGGTCGAAACAGCACGTAGTGGGTGGGATCGGCGACAAACTGCTCGTGGCACTTGCTGGTGCAAAAGAAGTAGGAATGCCCTTTGTAATCCGTGCGGCCAACTGCCACCGAACGGCTCAGGCGCATTCCACAAACCGGGTCAGTGACAAGTTCCTCCTCCGCCTCGACCGGGCCACGGTCGATTTGTGAATAGGTATCGACGAACCGCAGCAGTTGGTCTTCAACCCAAGCAATCACTTTGGCTTCGTCGATCTTCTCAAGTGGCGTCATCAGCTTGTCGTGAGCGGTAAATTTGAGGAACGTCGGCACGATGCGCAGCTCGTACAGTACGCCGATCTGCTCAACGCGCTCGTCCGGTTCGACCGAGAACTCTAATTTCACGTTGGCAGGAAATCGCTCGCAGTAACCGAACCACAGGATGCAGCGGTCGGGGTGCTGCATTCGATCGCTGCGAGCATTGGCGAAGAAGCTGCCCAGCCGAAGCATCCGGGGACGAATCACGTCGG
>CAZIGP010000803.1:0-1741 GCA_964538425.1 uncultured Pirellulales bacterium
CGTCTCGGCCCCGCACGTTGGCGGACACCGTGATTCGGCGCTGCCCGAATTCACGGTTAATCGTGGACGGCCCTTGCACGATGCGGATGTCGGCCAACCGCGAGAGCGGCAGCCGTTCACCGGAGGCCGTGGGAATTAGGATCGAGCCAATTCCTTCCACGCCGGCGCGCATCTCGTCTGGCAGGCGCACTACCAGTGGAAACCGCAATTGTCCTTCAATGACCTCTCCCAGCGGCTTGCTGCCAACGGATTCGATGATGTCCGTGACAACCTTTGCCGGCACTCCATATCGTGCCAACTGCTGCTGATCGACTTTGATTTGCAATACCGGCTGGCCGGTCAATTGCTCGGCGCTCACATCCGCGCTGCCCGAAATGCGGTTCAAGATCGCTTCAATTTCCTTGCCCTTGGCCGCCAGCACATCCAAATCGTCCCCATACAGTTTGACCGCGACATCTGCTCGAACGCCTGACACCATTTCATTCATTCGCATTTCGATCGGCTGCAAGAACGCCAGCCGCTGGCCGGGCATATCGCGTAAGTGCTTTTCCAGCAACAAGGTTAATTCTTCCTGCGTGTGCGCACGCTTCCAGAGCTTGCGAGGCTTGAGCGTGACGAACATATCGGTCAGTTCGATGCCCATTGGGTCCGTCGCAATTTCCGCGGTTCCCACGCGGCTCCAAACGTGTTCAACCTCATCGGGAAATTCGGCCAAAACCGCTTGCTCCATCAGGGTGTTGTATTTGATCGTGTCCGGCAAGTCCGTTCCGGTGAGTCGGATCACGTTAATGGCAATCGCACCTTCGGATAATCGCGGAACGAATTCGGAACCGAGATTCGGGGCGATCATGCCGAATGCGATGAACAGGACGCTGGCCGCAAAGCCGATGACCAGTGTCTTGTGATTCATTGAAAACCGCAAAACGGGAGCATGGATGCGATGGGCGATCCGCATCAGCAGCGGCTCGCGCTCTTCGATTTTCTTGGGCAGCACGAGGCTCGCGAGCGCCGGCATCAACGTCAGAGATAGAAACATCGAGCCGAGCAGCGCGAAAATCACCGTCAACGCCATCGGCCGAAACAGCTTGCCTTCAACCCCTTCGAGCGTCAAGATCGGCAAGTACACGATCATAATGATGAGTTCGCCGAACATCGTTGGCTTGCGCACTTCGACGGCCGCATCGCGCACCACGTCGATGATGCTCCGCCGCTGATTATCGCCGTGGGCAATGTGCCGCACGCAGTTTTCGATCATCACCACCGAGCTATCGACGATCATGCCGAAGTCGATTGCACCTAAGCTCAATAGGCTCGCTGCAATGCCAAACCGCAGCATTCCGGCAAAGGCAAAGAGCATCGACAGGGGAATGGCCAGCGCGACGATCATGGCCGCCCGCAGGTTGCCCAAGAACGCAAACAACACGGCGATCACGAGCAGACCGCCCTCGAAGAGATTGTTCTTCACCGTCTTAATGACATGATCGACCAGTTCGGTGCGGTCATAGACTGTTTGCACTTCGACGTTGGGCGGCAGAGTAGATTTGATTTCATCGAGACGATTCTTCATCGCCCAGGTGATTTCGTGCGTGTTCTCGCCCATCAGCATGAAGCCGAGCCCCAGGACGACTTCCCCCTTGCCGTCGGCCGTCACGGCCCCACGGCGAATTTCCGAACCGATGGTGACTTCGGCCACATCGCTGACGCGAACCGGCACACCATCCTTGGCGGTAATGACAATGCC
>CAZIGP010000803.1:1752-2507 GCA_964538425.1 uncultured Pirellulales bacterium
TATTCACCGTTCTGGCGAGCCCATGCACGATTACGGCTCGTGAGCCGTCGCGGGTCATGCCGCCGCCGACGTTGCGATTGTTTTCCTCGACGGCGGCAATAACTTGCTCGAAAGTAAGACCGTACTTGATGAGCAGATTGGGGTCGATCCGCACTTGGTATTGTTTTTCGTAGCCGCCCCAACTATTGATCTCGGCAACGCCTTTGACCGTGCGCATCTTCGGTTTGACGACCCAATCGTGAATCGTGCGCAGATCGGTGATGTCGTTGCCCGCTCCCGTGACGACATAGTGCAAGACTTCGCCTAAGCCCGTGGCGACTGGCCCCATTCTGGGGCGACTGATTCCTTCTGCTAATTCAACGGTCGAGAGGCGCTCATTGATAAGTTGCCGGGCAAAATAAATGTCGGTGCCATCTTTGAAGGTGACGACGACTTGGGAAAAACCGAACTTCGAGACCGATCGCATACTTTCCAGGCCCGGAAGGCCGCCGATCGCCTGCTCAATCGGAAAGGTAATCCGTTGCTCAACTTCCTCCGGTCCAAGCGAAGGCGATGCTGTATTGATTTGAACTTGTACCGGCGTGGTGTCGGGGAAGGCGTCGATGTCCAGGTAGCGCAGCGAGAGGCCGCCTATGGCTGCGAGCGCCAGCACTCCCACAATGACAAAAAAGCGGTGTCGTAGCGAGAAGTCGATGATCCAGTTTAACATGCGCGCACTCCTTTGCGAGTTAGTTCAAGGCTACTGTGCCGGTTTG
>CAZIGP010000804.1:0-2506 GCA_964538425.1 uncultured Pirellulales bacterium
ACTTTGCACGCGATGGTTGTTCCTGGCAGCGGCCAGGTGAAAGACCAAGCCGAGAATGAAGGCCTGGAACGCATTTTCAAAGAAGCTGGATTCGATTGGCGAGAGGCTGGATGCAGTATGTGCCTCGGAATGAATCCCGACATCCTCACTCCCGGCCAGCGGTGCGCCAGCACCAGCAATCGCAATTTTGAAGGCCGACAAGGCAAAGGCGGCCGGACACATTTGGTATCGCCCGCCATGGCAGCCGCCGCGGCAATTGCAGGGCATTTTGTAGATATTCGTGAATGGAAATATAAAGCGTAATTGTAGATCAACAAGTTGAATCATCTTTATCGAAGCAATGCAACCTTTTACCAAACACACCGGCTTGGTCGCCCCGATGGACCGGGCGAATGTAGATACCGATCAGATTATCCCGAAGCAATTTCTTAAGCGTATCGAACGAACCGGGTTCGGGCAGTTTTTGTTTTTTGATTGGCGGTTTAAAGACGACGGTTCCGACAATCCCGAGTTCGAATTGAATCGGCCGGAACTTCGTGAGGCCAGTGTTTTGCTAGCGCGCCGGAATTTTGGTTGCGGGTCAAGTCGGGAACATGCGCCATGGTCGCTCGATGATTACGGATTCCGTGTCATCATCGCTCCGAGTTTCGCTGATATTTTCTACAATAACTGTTTCAAAAACGGCATGTTGCCAATTGTGCTGCCAGAGACCGTTGTGGAAGACTTATTTCAACGTGCGGCGATGCATCCTGGCTATAAGTTGACGGCCGATCTGGAAGCCTGCAAACTAACCGATGAATTTGGCTTGTCGTTGCCATTTGAAGTGGAAGCGTTTCGACGGCACTGTTTACTTGAAGGATTAGACGATATCGGTCTCTCGCTTAAGCACATCGATAAAATTGCAGAATTTGAAAAGCAGCGCGGCATGGCAGCAGTGTGAGCATGGCAGCAGTGTGAGCATGGCAGCAGTGTGAGCATGGCAGCAGTGTGACCTTAATTAGCGGCGTGTGGTAAGCGGTCAGATAATATGAAACACACACTGACTGGCATCCTTGGCGTATTGGCAGCGTTGGTCGTTATCGTTGCTGGTGCGGCTGATGCAGACAAGCCTGATATTACCGATACGCCCGACATCAAAGTCGAGACGGTTTTTTCCAAATTCAATCGTCCTTGTAGTATTGCGATTCAACCTAGCACGGGCAGCATATTTGTTTCTGAAAATGGCGCCGGCCAGATAGTGCGATTATTGCCGACGCAGCTCGAAAAATCGGTGGTGGCCATCGCGGGTTTTCCTAAAGAAGATTCAATCAAAACACCGTTGCCTCACGTTGGTCCGATGGGGCTGGCATTTCTTCATCAGAATTTGATCGTAGTGGGCAGTAGCGATTTAGCGAACGAGAAGGATGCGATTCGTGTTTTTGAGTTGCCCAGCGATGTTGCCGGGAAAAAAGCATTACAGCTCAAGGATGCCAAACAGTCACTTGGTTCAGTCGTTGCGAGCAAAGATAGTTCTACAATTCAAGGTAATTATTGGGGGCTGGCAATGTCCCCTTCGACCTTGTGGATTACTTCACATGGAGATCGCGAAAACGCCTGGGTGCTGAAAGCCGATGTTGTGGGCAATCGCTTGGAAAACTTAAAGCCAGTGATTGCTACAAAATTAGCAATCCCCGTCGATGACCCGTTGGGAATTGCAGTGCGAAACTCGCGCGATTTTGTCGTCGTCAGCCAAGCAGGAAAGTTCGATTCGTCACGCGATAGTATGTTGGCTTTTTATCACACGCGCAATGGCACCTTGATGATGTCACTAGCCACATCGCTTTATGATATCGTGGCTCTAGCCTATAGCCCTAAGAGTAATCGGCTGTATGCCGTTGACATGGCATCAGCAGCACCTAAAGAAGGCGGGCTATATCGTCTCGATTCTGCAATCATTGACGGCCGCGTTGGCGTAAGAGCAGTGAAGTTGACATCCCTCGATCGGCCAACTGCTTTAGCCTTTGCGTCCGATAATACGCTGTACGTGACTGCAATGGGAGCAAAAGACAGAAGTGCAAAAGAAGGCGATAAGAAATCGGCATCCGGTGTGTTGGTAAAAGTGACCGGCGACTTGTAATCCTTTTTATGGTTGGATCGCGATATCCTCTTTAGCTATTAAAGCGTGCAAATAAACATAGCAGAGTCACGACGAGCTAAGATCGAAGCAATGCTTGTTGCCGATCCGACCGATCAGTTCCTACGCTACAGTTTGGCGATGGAACTGGAAAAAGAAGGCAGCCACGACAGCAGCTTGTCAGGATTGAGCGAGTTACAACGAGATTCTACGCCGTACGTGCCCGCTTTTTTTATGGCGGCACAGCAGTTAACCAAGCTGGATCGAATTGCAGAAGCTCGCGAAACCTTGCGCCGCGGCATCGAAGAAGCTCGCTTACAGCAAAATGCTCATGCAGCAGGGGAGATGAGCGAGTTTTTGGCATCGCTCGGCAATTCTAGCGAGTGATAAAGT
>CAZIGP010000805.1:0-2503 GCA_964538425.1 uncultured Pirellulales bacterium
ATATCCAACCTCCTGCTTCACCGGTGCATACTAGCATGTCGTCTTTCCTGGTCCAATTTCTTGGCGAGCTGTCGATGACCGTCCAGCCCTCGAGTGTATTATCCGTCAGTAACGATTCCCATTCTTTGGCTTGAGTTACCTCACTGCAAAAGATGAGTGAATAAATTAACGTGTGGAGAATCAGTTTAGTGGTCATAAAGAAGACATTTCATTAAAAGGTGATAACGTGGTAATTAGGACTGCAATTAGGAAAAACGAGTAATTCCAGGCTTGGCTACAAGAATTGCTGGGGCAGATTCCCAATCATATTTAGCGGGGGTTAAATCCTCTTGGCTAGCCATAGCTTGCTCCCAAGTAATTTCCTGTCCGGTGTAAGCTGACATCCTTCCCATGATGGCCATCATGGTACTGCGAGCCATATACAGGCCATTGTTAATCGGTTGGCTAGAGCGAACCGATGCAAATAATTCATTGTGCTCTTGTTGAAACATGTTTGGAGCATTTCCGCGGTAACGCCACTTGGATTCACCGTCGAAGGCATTCTTCATCGCCAAATAAGCACCTTTTGTGCCGATAACATAGTCACTCACTTCATTGGCACAGCCATCCATCTGTCGACATCGGGAAAACAATTTTTGACCTTCCGCATACTCATAAACTACTGAAAAATGGTCGTATCCGTTGCCCACTTTAGGATCTCGCAACTCCCGACCTCCAAGTCCTAAACACTTTACAGGCGGCTCATCGCGCATGGCCCATGCGGCTTTATCGAGGCTATGGATATGTTGTTCCACGTTGTGGTCTCCCGATAGCCAAACAAAATATTGCCAATTGCGAATTTGCCATTCCATCTCACTCCATTCAGGCTTCCGGCCGAAATACGTTAACGTGCCGGAGAGATAATTGGCTTGCAGAGCGAGGATGTCTCCGATGGCTCCTTCATGAAGCCGTTGGTATGCCTCTCGTTTTGCTAAGTCGTAGCGATAGCAAAGTCCCGAAACACTGGAAAGCTGCTTTTGCTTGGCCTCTTCGCAGGTGGTCAGAACACTTCGTACTCCGGGAGCATCTACAGCTATAGGCTTTTCCACAAAGCAGTGTTTGCCTGCGACTACTGCCGCTTTAAGGTGTGCTGGCCGAAAATGAGGCGGTGTAGCAAGAAGCACAACATCGACACCGCTATCAATCACCTGTTGATAAGCATCAAATCCAACGAATTGCCGCTCCGGGGTGACGGCAACTTTATCGGCGATTCCACTTTCTGATGCCTGCTTGGTGATATTTACCAAACTTTTTTCGAGACGATCAGCAAATAAATCCCCAAGTGCAACCAGCTTAATATTTTTGTCGGCATTCAACGCTTGGATTGCAGCGCCGCTACCTCGACCGCCACAACCAATCAAACCAATCTTTATGACGTCATTTGCTCCAGCAAAAGCATTTCGAGTGATAGGTAAACCAGAAAGCAATGTGCCTGCCGTTAACGTTGACGTTGTTTTTAGAAACTCACGCCTGGAAGGAAAGTGAGAGGCATCGATAGACATCTAATAACTCCAAGATTTGATTAGTGGGTTTTACGAATCATGCTTGAAACTACCTAGGGCAGCTCGCGAATTCGAATTTGCGTAAATTCGACCGGCGCACCCTCGGATTCTAGACAGACATAACCTGAGCAGGGATTGCATCCGGTTCCACCCGCTACTTCCTCGCCATTAACCCACAGTCGCACTTCACCGTTGATACCGCGAATGTAGTAGTGGTTCCACTGACCAAATCCTTTTGTAAGTTGTTTTCTCGGGAAACTTCGCGCGCCATCTGGGGACACTGGAGGAAATGGTTTCATCTCAGTGCCGTTGACTGGAAAAATATCACCGTTCGTCGTAAACCAGTTTGCTTTTTTTCCCTTCGATATCTCGTACTGTTTTGTAAAACCGTGATCAAGAATCTGGACTTCGATTCCTTGTGGATATTGGCCGGGTTTCAGCACCTTCATCGACTCAGCTGTCCCCCATACGAAAATCCCGGAATTACCTCCGGATTCTAAATGTTTCCATCGCACAACCAACTCAAAGTTGGTGTATTGCTTACTTGACCGCAATACTCCGGTTGGTCGTCCCGTACAGGATAATACGCCCTCACGCCACGACCATGTGTCGGGATTGCAATTTACATTGACAAAATCTTGTTCTGTTAGTTCTGTCCATCCCGGCCCTGTGCCATCGATATAAGCTCGGGGTAGCTCGCTTGCAGCAACTACTTTAGATGCAATGATAACGATCAAATAAAAAATGGCGGTTGCCTTTTGCATATTTAGAATCTTTCTCACTCTTTGTTCCAATTGTGATTTGCCCTGCAAAAAGAATGGTAATTAAGTCGCTATGACATCACTTCACTGCCATCAGATAGGCAATGATGTCTGCCATCATGGGGACATCGATTTGCTTTTCCAGCCCCTCGGGCATGATCGATTGGCCCGTGCTACGTAGCCGCTGGAGCTCGGTCCGCA
>CAZIGP010000806.1:0-2491 GCA_964538425.1 uncultured Pirellulales bacterium
AGATTCGCGGCAATCGTATTTCGATGATTTTTCAAGATCCGATGACATCGCTGAACCCGTTTTTGACCGTCGCGCAACAGCTTATGGAAGTTACACAGTTGCACCTAAAGCACACTCGCGACCAAGCATTGCGACACGCCATTGAAATGCTCGAGCGAGTTGGTATCCCGGCTGCAGCGCGTCGGATTTATGATTATCCACATCAGTTTTCTGGTGGAATGCGCCAACGTGTAATGATTGCTATGGCCCTTTCTTGCAAGCCATCGCTGCTCATTGCCGACGAACCCACGACAGCTCTCGACGTCACTATCCAAGCCCAAATATTAGAACTGATGCGTGATTTACAACGCGCCGAAGGAACGGCCATTATTCTGATTACCCACGATCTTGGCGTGGTCGCTAACATGTGCCGTCGTGTCAATGTAATGTACGCCGGTCGATATGTAGAAGAAGCAACGATAGATGACCTATTTGTACGACCACGACATCCCTATACCGTTGGCCTGCTGCAGTCCATTCCACGGCTTGATGATGCAAAAGAGCAATTAACCCCCATCCTTGGCCAGCCTCCTGACATGACTCATTTACCCACTGGCTGCGCCTTTCAACCTCGCTGTCCGAATGCAATCGATCGCTGCGCAAAAGATGTTCCGCAATTGTCGCCAAATGACAACACGCAACGATTTGCTTGTTTCAACGAAATCCAATACGTTTAATGCCTACAATGTTTTCAACCGGCGAATCTAAAATGCGCAATGCTATTAGCGCGCCATTGTTGGAGGTGCGCAACCTGGAAGTCTACTTCCCTTTCACTCGCGGGCATTTGTTTAATCGCCAGCACGGATTTGTGCGGGCAGTCGATGGTGTGAGCTTTACAGTTCGCGCAGGTGAAACGCTTGGCCTTGTCGGCGAATCGGGCTGTGGAAAATCTACCACTGCACGGGCAATTTTAAACCTTATTCGTCCGACCCGTGGACAAGTTCTTTGGGAAGGCAAGCGGATTGATCATTTAAGTGAAACGGCAATTAAGCCCTTTCGCAGACACTTACAAATGATCTTTCAAGATCCATTTGCGTCATTAAATCCACGTATGACCGTGGGCGCTATCATCGCAGAACCCATGCATATTTTTGAATTGCATGAGGCTTCGCGTCGCAAACTCGAAGTGCTGCGGCTTATGGATATGGTCGGCTTGAACCCGCAGTTTTTAAACCGTTACCCGCATGAGTTTTCCGGCGGGCAGCGGCAACGCATTGGAATTGCCCGCGCTTTGGCAGTAAATCCAAAATTAATTTTGTGCGATGAACCCGTTTCAGCCTTGGACGTTTCCATCCAAGCACAAGTCATCAACTTACTGATGGATTTGCAACAACAACTCGGGTTGGCTTATGTTTTCATCGCTCACGACTTATCGGTGGTACGCCACATTTCTGATCGCATTGGCGTGATGTATTTGGGGCGGATTGTTGAACTGGCGGACGCTGAAACGCTTTACCGCCATCCACAACATCCCTATACAAAAGCATTACTTTCAGCAGTGCCGATTCCCGATCCAGCGGTCGAACGTAAGCGTCAACGCACTGTATTAACGGGCGATGTGCCATCACCTGATCGAATTTATCCAGGCTGTCGCTTTGCCGATCGATGCCCGATCGCTGAGTCACAATGTGTCGATACCTCACCTGAATTACTCGGCGGCAATCATGAAGTGGCATGCTTGGTCGCTAATCGTGAGCAAGAAAATCATGAATAGCGGCTGCTGATATTTGCCCGTATTTACCTAGATACTGTTATGGCTTTCCAAAGATGCTGCGAATCCCTAATTGCAAAATAATTCGCATTGCGGCCCAGGCTTCTTTTTGATTGATTTTTGATTGCCCTCGCTCGCGATCTGCGAAAACAATTGGCGTTTCGGCAAAATGTGCACCACAACGACGCAACATCCAGAGTACTTCCTCTTGAAATGAGTAACCGCGCGATCGAATGGAGTCAAAACCAAGTTCTTTCAACTTCGACACGCGGTAACAACGGTATCCCCCGCTCACATCTTTTGGCTTCAACCAAAGCAACCAACGAGCATATAAATTTACGGCTCGGCTCATCAGCTTTCGTTTTAATGGCCAGCCTTCGGTGCCACCACCAGAAACATAGCGAGACCCAATCATTACATCGATCGGCTCACCATGCTCTGGTTCCATGTCCAGCATCGCAGGAATATAGCGAGGATGATGGCTGAAATCAGCATCCATGTTAAGCACATAATCGTAACCATGTTCAATGGCGTATTTCATGCCGACAATGATCGCAGTGCCCAAACCTAACTTTCCGCTCCGATGCAAGCAGTGTACACGCTTGTCTTCCGTTGCCTTTACATTGCACCAATCACCAGTTCCGTCGGGCGAATTATCATCGATCACTAAAAAATCAACCTGTGGGGCAACAGTAAGCACTGCATCAACCAATTGCGGCAGGTTGTCAATTTCGTTGTAGG
>CAZIGP010000807.1:0-2488 GCA_964538425.1 uncultured Pirellulales bacterium
CGATTGCCATTCCGCGGGTTCGGCGGTTGGATAGACATCGCGGTCGCAGAGGTAACGGACACCGAGACGTTCGCCGAGTTCGTAGACCGCCCATAGCGTTGCGATCGGACTACCGCCACGCACAATCAACGTTTTGGAATCGCTCCCGACCGTTCTGAGCATCAGACCTTGGTCGGATAGCTCGTTTTGTTCACCAACTAAAGCCTCCGCAATATGCGGATTTGTGGTTTGTTGACCCAGCAGAATCGTACAATCTGCAGATTTTGTTAGAACAGTCTCGACTACGACTTGTACATGGTAGAGTCGGTGAAGTAGGGCTTTTAATTCTTCGGCTGCATATCGCTCCAGATTTGGCACCTCGGGGCCAATCACAATGACTGCGCGCGGCAAATCTGCCCGACAGATTGAGCCCAGGCACAATAAGATCCATACGGCGCCTGCAAAAGTTCCATGTGGTAAACGGGCGCGATGACAGTGTACCCGAGTTATTACAGACAAAAAATCTACCAAATAATTTTTTGGCGAAACCAGTTTTTTCATAAGCAATCGACCTTTGCATGAAGACGACAACGGTTGATCGCTAAGCTACAGCTATGAAAAAGACTGACGCGCTGACAATGAACCAATACTATTGTTAATGCAAATACGATTAATAATATTGATGTTGGCTCCGGTATTAAAAATGGAGTGCCATTGTTGTATTTGAATAAATCGCCTGTGCCACCTTCCAAGATCAAGTCTAAATGATAGAGCGACCCAACATCGTGAATTAGAGAAACCACTTCAACTAAACCCGTATTGCGATTGAGTCGAAGCAGACTATCGATGCTACTGGTGCCAAAATTAAAGGCCAAGCGAATGCGCTGGGCGGCATCAGCCAGCGTTCCGCTGGGAATCGAAAGTCCGTTAAGAACCATAAAATAGAGATCATTGGGTCCTTCGAGCGGCTTGAAGTGTCCAATGACCACATCGCCGGGCAGACCGCTATTGTGGCCACCGATGTTGGTCGCTCCAACCGCTGTAAGGTAAGGGTTACCCCCTGCACCGTTACCCCAGAGCGGCACACCGTCTGGCTGCGCGTTGGAAACATTGGAGCTACCCAATTTATGCTGTCCAAGGCGAATTCTGACGTCGGTACTGATCAATTGCACGAGAGCAGGACCAAGATTCCGGCTTTGGCGATTGGTCTCTGCCATCGCTGAGAATTGTGGCTCGCGTGGAATGCTGTCGCCTTCACCCACAAATAATGTGGAATGTGTACCGGTCGTGTTCGAGCCACTATATGTAATTGCCGTCGCATACTTGTACCCAAACGTCCATGCCGAAAACTGATTGAACCTGGTCTCCGAAGGGGAAGGAAGGTGTAAGTGAGCTGGATCGGTAAAGGTTTGGAGATAAAGGCCCGTAGGAATTGGCAACTGCCCGGTGCCATCAATCCCTCCAAGCCCTAATTGACGAAACTTTTGTAGATGGGAATAAAAATCGGTTGGGCTACCATCCGCAAGACTGTTATTGAACGGATAGTAATCGAACATCATCATGTCAGGTTTGACATAAGTCATATAATTCCGAAGCTCCGCCGTTGTATTTTTAGGAGCGTACTGATTTAAGTATCCGATTGAATTTGGATGAGCAAACCGCCAGTAGTCCAACACAAAGCGAGCTTCATCGAGCACCGTTTGATCGGCAATGTCAAGTTCATCGTTTAACTGCATGCTAACCAAGTTTGACTGATAGGGAACTTCGGTAGGGGTCAAACGAGGGAATGAAGGTGTGCCGGTATAGAACAATCGGCCCCAAGGAAGACCGGGCGCAGGTCCCAGCGATTGAAGCGTCTGGACATCAATATTGTCCATAAAAACCGTCGTGAAGTTCGACTGGTCAAGGACATTCAGATTCAGAGGGCCGTGCGCAAAAGCATTTAACTGTAGGCCGCGTTGTAACAAGATTTGATGGCCACGGCTAATTGTTTGAGCGGGCAATTTTCTAGTAAAAATCCCTGCCATCACGAAGATCAATGTCATGACGGCAAATTGTCGATATTTCGCGCAGCAAATGGTATCGCAACATCGTTGCAGGATTTTAAAAATTACGCGTTTCATTGCCTCAAATCTCCGAAAAAAAACTACGCCAACAATTTTTCGACAACTTTTCCATGAACATCGGTGAGCCGGAAATTACGTCCTTGATGACGGTATGTAAGTCGCGTGTGGTCAAGTCCCAAACAGTGCAACAGCGTGGCTTGAAGATCATGCACATGCACGGGATCTTCAATCACGTGATAACCGATATCATCCGTCTTGCCGACGATTTGGCCACCTCGAATTCCACCTCCGGCCAGCAGCATGGTGAATCCAAAGGGATGATGATCTCGGCCTGCCTTTTCGGCATCCATGCCCGCGCTACGACGGACTTCATACATGGGTGTGCGGCCAAATTCGCCTCCCCACACAACGAGCGTGTCTTCCAGCAGGCCGCGCTGCTTGAG
>CAZIGP010000808.1:0-2481 GCA_964538425.1 uncultured Pirellulales bacterium
AGCCTGAATTTCGTGATCCGACATATTCGCAAGCTTTTTCTTGGTGCTTCGCTGTTAGCTATGTAGCAGGTGGAAATCATTTAATCGACAAGCCAAAACAATATGACGACTGGAAGAACTTTGTTCCTCAATTAACCCCCCCTTGGCCCGATAAGCTTTTTTCTTGGCAAGCTACAAATCCGCGAACACTAGAGCCGACAACTTATACATTTGCTCCAAATGGTGAAAATGGCCACGCTTTTTCAGGATTATGGTCTTATCGAAGGATTTTGGCTCGAGACAATTTTTTGCCTGGCACATTTAGTAGTGACATCTGCCTCATTAACTGGCCAATGATCGATTATATGGTAAGTGATTTGTGCACAAGCACTGCAGAACAAGTGCTGACTCATTTCCGCCAAGCTAGAGAACAAAGCTTAGCATTCTTCTATTGGTTGCAAACGGAAGCTCCCCGACCCGATGGCGGACAGGGATATCCTGGGTTGTATTTACGGCGGGATGTAACCGGCAATGATGACGGACTGGCAATGGCTCCGTATATCCGTGAGTCACGTCGAATTCGAGCCGAATTTACCGTATGTGAACAGCAGGTCTCAGCAATGCTACAAATAGGACAGACCAAGGCACAGCACTTCGCTGATTCAGTAGGCATTGGTTACTATCGAATCGATCTTCATCCCACAAGTGGCGGGAGTAATTATCTTGATGTTGCTGCTTTGCCCTTTCAAATACCTTTAGGCGCAATGATTCCTCAACGAGTTGATAATGTGCTGCCTGCAGCAAAGAACTTGGGTGTGACGCATATTACGAACGGTTGCTATCGTCTTCATCCTGTGGAATGGAATGTGGGTGAAGTGGCGGGTTTATTGGCATGCTATTGTATTGAGCATAATCAAATACCTAGAGAGGTTTTTCGGAACCAACCACATCTCCAAGACTTTCAAAGAATTCTTCAAAGGCGAGGTGTTGAATTAGAATGGCCGCCAGACCTTTGTTTGGAAAGCGGAGACCCTCATATCCATGCACGGCCCTAAGCCAACCCAGCATGCGCTTCACCAGCCGTGCTTTGATGTGCTGAGTTTAGTACTTACGGCGAAAATATGGCGCGACGGTCCTGTCGCATGCTGTATCGAACTGACCATGAACGGCTAGGCAAATCGCCTGTTTAATATATCAACGGAATATCAATCAGCTTGCTTGATGCTCGCTTCGTAAACCGGCTCAACAACCTTGTATATATCCTTATTTTGACGAATTAAAATTAAAAAATTACCGAGCGAAGGCCTTATTTATCCAGTTACTTTCATCTGACTTTAAGTAACGGATATTCGATTATGTTGACATAATGTAATAACATTGTAATACTGATTTTCGAGTTTACCGGACTTACTCTGTCTTTTTGGTGAGTTTTATGCCATCAACCAGTATTCTTGATACTGGCATATTTGGATGAACGAGACTCGTGTTACGCGCAGGCCGTTCAGCTCTGTTGCGGGAATATTTTATGTTCATTGAGCGTGGGGTGCATGGAGACGCAGAATGAACACGCTCAAGTCATGGTGGTAGAACATGGCAACTTGAAGTGAAAATGCTGGAACCAACTTTGAGCCCACGATCGCAAGAAAGACCATGCTGTTATTTGCTGGGAAGAAATTTCAAATTGAATAATAAGTAGAAGTGTCTTTTGGGCGTATACACTAGGGGCATTAAACGCTCGAACACTTCAAGCCAAAAAACATGAATAATCAACTGTGGCAACGAATTCGTTTCTTATTGGTGATATTCGTTTGTCAATTTACGGGTATCCCAATCGTTCATTCAATGGACGGAAAGCCAATGTCAAAAGTCTGCGAGCGATTAAAAGCCGGCGATCCTACTACGATAGTTTGCCTCGGAGATAGCGTTACTGGAATTTACTATCATTCAGGTGGGAGACGAGCATACCCGGAACTGATTGAGATCGCTTTGCGACAACAGTTTCCAATGGCGAAGTTACATGTGATCAATGCTGGCGTTAGCGGAAACACGACGGCACATGGATTAGCTCGTCTTAAAAGTGATGTTCTACAACATCGGCCGCACTTAGTAACAGTAATGTTTGGCTTAAATGACATGACTCAATTATCGTTGGACGAATACTGTCATAACCTAACCCAAATCGCAAAACAGGTCATAGATACCGGGGCCGAGATACTTCTTTGCACTCCAAATAGCATTGAGCAATCAGAAACCCGCCCCGTCGAGAAATTGGCAGAATTCGTGGCACGAATGAATTTTGTTGGAAAAGAACAAAAACTGCCTATTGCCGATATTTTTAATGCTTATGAAACTCTTCGTGCTAAAGATCTGACCGAATTTTCTTTACTTCTAAGCGATCCTCTCCATCCTAATCTGGATGGCCACAAGTTGACTGCGGAAGTGATCGTTCGTGCCATAACGGGAGAAAATATTTCGTTAGCCGCTGCACCTTCTTCTGCACAG
>CAZIGP010000809.1:0-2480 GCA_964538425.1 uncultured Pirellulales bacterium
GCAGGATGCCCGCGGCGACGGCGACCGCAGCCCCGCCGCTGGAGCCGCCGGAGATAAAATATATCGTTTTCTTGACATTGAAATATTATACCAATATAATTACGGAACAAATAAAGTTCTTTCTATGCAATTGAATTTGCAGTGTGTGGCAATTTAAAAGACTTCGTAATTGGCGATGGCAGTTGTTTGTTAGTGGCTTGTACTCACCTTGTCATGTTTTGATATGCACCAGATCAGGTGGAATTACCTACAAAAGCGTATTCAGATAAACATTGTGTTATTGATAGCAAATTTACCCAATTGCACTTTTTGAGACGGAAAAAGAAACATGGCAGCCACGGGCACTATGTTACAAACCGACAAGCAACTCAAGCATCGTCAGGTGCGCGAGTTTGTGTTGGATCGAATACTCACAAAGAAACTTAAGGTAGGGGATGCGTTACCCACCGAGGGACTACTGGCGGAATCATTAAGTGTGGGTCGAAATACGGTACGGCAGGCCTTAGGAGATTTGGTTAGCGAAGGCTATATCCGGCGGATCCCAGGTCGCGGAGTTTTTGTCGCTCGCGAAGTCCAGAAATCCCGGGAGTCATCAATGGGCGTGTTTGGCCTCATTTTACCGGATGTTCGCGGGAGCCTTTATCCGTCGCTAATTAAAGGCTTCGGAGAAATTGCCGGACGGTCAGGGCATTCGATCGCGATTTATGAAACTGGTGGCGATGTGATCGGCCAGGGAGACGCAATTTTGCAGGTGATTGACCGTCGCGTGGTCGGCGCGGCGATCGTGCCGAATTCGCTGCATGGTATTCCTAATTATCAGCTTCGGCAGCTCGAAGAGCATGGCATTCCGCTGGTGCTTTGTCACCGAGGGGTCGATGAAGTTCGGGCTCCGGTCATCACGTGGTCGTGGGCAGAGGTGGCTCGCCTGGCGGCTCAAGAGATTGTCAAGCTAGGGCATCGGCGAGTCGCATTCGTGGCTTGCTTGCGACATCGATACAGCGAGTTATACGAAAAGACATTTCGTCAAACCATCGCTGAGCACGGCGTCGAACTGTCTGCGAATCATGTATTGTACAACGATTGCTTGCTGAAGCCAGCTTGCGACGACGAAGCTCGTCGCGAACTAAAAGCGATGCTGCTCTCACCGCAGCGTCCTACCGCCATTTTTGCCAGCGACCTGGGTGTGGGAGAACGCGTCTATCACGAAGCCATGCACTTAGGACTTCGCGTGCCGGAGGATCTCTCGATTGTCGCCTTCGGCGGCAAATGGCGAGAAGGCTCGATTCGCGAACAGTTGGCCACGGTAGCCGTTGATGAAGTCGAACTAGGCAGGATCGCGGCCAGGGTGCTCGGCGGATTGGAAGCCAATCAAGAAATGTTGGAGCAGTATCGGCAGACCGTTTTGCCATTGGAATTTATTGCGGGGAGGTCGTTGGCCCCTATTTCATCAAATTCTTAGCAAGAAAGGAGAGGAAATCGTTTCGTTGTTAATATTCCCGCTTATTGCAACTAGTTGCTCAAGTTTCAGGGTTTTTCATCATTTAACCTAACAGGCAGGTGCTGTATGTAGGCTCGTCGGATATGCAACAACGATCAGTAGACAACCACGGGTTCAAAGAAGAACGGCAAGAACCAATGTCTGTAGTAGCACAATTCTTTTGTCTTTTCATGGGAGAGCATACTTATGAATTTACTCGCACGAAGAAATCGCCTGGCAATCGCTGCGCTTGTTGCGTTGCTATTCCTCTCAACGCAAGCGGCGGCGGCGATCATTATTACGCACAGCGGCAGTACGGACCCAACCACAGAAAGTCCGGCGTGGGCGTTTGCCGCGGGTGGTGGCGGCGGTTCGCCCGGTACGGGCGTGACTCATCTTGGTGAGCCGGCAATCAAGCTGACTGACACCAATGGTGGCAGCACTGCTGCAAGGTATAACGCAACCTTCACGGATTACACTAATTCGGGAGGTTGGATTGTTGAATGGCGAATGGCAGCCGATAATCTCAAGATTGGCGGAGCTGGAGATGATGAAGTTTCGCTGCGTATCGACGATGGCTTCCGTCGGATGAATTTTATTCTCAAGGCCAACGGTTCTGGTGCTGGCGATGGCGCAACTATATATGAACGCATCAGTGGAAATACCGTTTTGAAAAATGATATTCCCACCATTAGTTCACGAGCAACGGGCTTTCATACCTTTGCTCTGGATTACGATGGTACTGCGGGTGGCGCCGGTCTCTATCGCTTTTTTTACGACAATGTGCTGGTTACCGATAGCACTACTACACCTGGACTGAAAGGTGTTGCTGGGGCACAAGCAGCACCTTTGTCTTGGGGTGGCTTGGGCGGTAACACAAGTAGTGGTGCTGAAGCCCTCGATGTCAACAGCTACTGGAATTTTGTCGAGCTAAAAACAGTACCTGAACCTTCATCTTTTGTGATGATTTGCGTAGCAGGAGTAGCGTTATTGCAGTTTGTCC
>CAZIGP010000810.1:0-2476 GCA_964538425.1 uncultured Pirellulales bacterium
TATCTCAGCCTAGCTCAGCGGAACATTACGACCACGCCGACGCAATCGCTCTTGATGATTAACGGCGATTGGACGTTGGCCCGAGCCAGATCGCTTGCCGAACGGTTGGAGTCGATGTCCGACGAAAGCGTGATCCGGCATGCTTATCACATGGTGTTTGGGCGGCGGCCCACCCAGAACGAAGAATCTGTCGCCCGGCAGTTCTTTATAACGCAGCAAAATAACATCACTCCGCGAGTTACCATCGACCCTTCCAGGTTGGTGCAAAAAATGCCGCAGCGAGAAGGCAATGCCGCGGTCATTGACCCCACGCTTCCCCTGACGGTGTTGACGGTGCCGGAAGGCACGGCCTTGCCGACAAAAGACTTTACGATCGAAGCCTATGTTTTGTTGAATTCGTTGGCCGACAATTCCGCTTGTCGCACGATTGCTGCTCAATGGGATGGCGACAGTCAAAACGCCGGTTGGACGTTAGGTGTCGCCGGGAATCAATCGAGTAGCAAACCGGGCAACCTCGTTTTGCAATTCTCCGATGGCGCTTCAGAAGAAAGTAAGCCCAAACTCTGTGACTCAGAGATTCAGCTCCGAGTCAACCGCCCGTATTATGTGGCAGCCGTGGTCGTAGGCTCCAATCCTCAAAACGCTGGAGTAACCTTCTATGTTAAGGACTTATCAGACAACGACGCGCCGCGATTATCGAAATATCTGAAAGGCCCGCTAGCGGTGGCTAATCAAACAGCTCGAATGTTCACCATGGGCGGGCTGAACGCTTTGCAAAACTATGCCTGGGATGGCTTGATTGATGATGTGCGTTTTTCAGCCGCTGCACTTTCAGAATCACAATTGCTTTTGCAAAATGGCGGTGATGGCGAAGTGTGCATTGGCTACTGGAAGTTTGAAGAAACGCCAGGTTTCAACCAAGATTCCTCGGACAACAAACATCACATTATCGAAAGTAGATCGTCTGCTTTATCCGCCGAAATTCAAAGACGTCGAGCGGTGCTGGTGGACTTTTGCCACGTGCTGCTGAATTCGAGCGAGTTTATTTACATCGATTAGCAAGCGTCTGTTTTAACATGGATCGCGAGGTGTGCGATGAAAAATTGGATGCGCGTTCACAATCTTCCGCATCGTGTTATTCATTCAACACGGCGTGACTTTTTGTTTGAGGCTGGCGCCGGATGCGGAGCATTGGCCCTTGCGCACTTGCTTGCGCGGGACGGAGGTGCTGCGGAAGAGGGTTCATCGCTGTCGGCTAAGTCGCCGCATTTCACGGCCAGGGCCAAAAGCGTTATTTTTTTGTTCCTGGAAGGAGGGCCTAGTCATCTTGATTTGTTTGATCCCAAGCCTAAGCTTCGCGAACTTGCCGGTAAGCCACTTCCTGAGAGCTTCATGAATGTTGTCACCGCCATGGGCGAATCGCACTCGCCGCTCTTGGCCGACCGGCGCGAATGGAAACAGCACGGACAATGTGGAACCTGGGTTTCCGACTGGTTGCCGCACATTGCCACCTGCGTGGACGACATCTCGGTGATCCGTTCGTGCTGGGCTGATGGCATTAACCACTCGGGCGGCGTTTGCCAGATGAATTCGGGCAGCATCCTTGGAGGCCGACCATCATTAGGTGCCTGGGTCACTTATGGATTAGGCACCGAGAGTGAAAATCTGCCTGCCTTCGTGGTGATGCAAGATACTGGCGACCAAGTGGTGAACGGCCCGCGGAATTGGAGTTCTGGTTTCATGCCGGCAACCTATCAAGGCACAAGATTTCAGAGTGGCGAAATTCCAATTGCCAATCTCCACACGCCGACGGAAATCGGTGAGGCGAGGCAACTCGGAAAGCTTGAGTTACTCCGCCAACTGAATCACGAGCACGCTGCCATGCGGCCCGAACAAACCGAATTAGAAGCTCGAATTCATAACTACGAACTGGCGTTTCGGATGCAGGCTACGGCGCCGGACGCCATTGATTTGGCAAATGAGACCGGCGAGACCCACAAGCTGTATGGTCTGGATGCCAAAGACACCGCCTCCTTCGGTCGACTCTGCCTGCTGTCGCGCCGATTGGTGGAACGTGGGGTGCGCTTTGTGCAGCTTTACCAAGGCGCCGGCAGTAAATGGGACGCTCATAAGGGTATCGAAAAGAATCATGCCGGTCTTTGCCGTCAAATGGATTTGCCCGTCGCAGGATTACTTAAGGATTTAAAACAGCGAGGCTTGTTGGATGAAACGCTGGTGATTTGGGGCGGCGAATTCGGCCGTACGCCGATGGGCGAAGTTCGCGAGAGCCAGAAAGCCGGCCGAAATCACCACATCGACGCTTTTACGATCCTGATGTCGGGCGGCGTCGCGGCCATCCCTGTCGGGCCCTCGAACCTGGGAACGGACCTGCGCGACGATCATCCGATCTCCTTCGTCTACGACACCTCGCTGGCGTCGCGCGACCCCTCGCTGCGCGACCCGAACGGCCTGCCGC
>CAZIGP010000811.1:0-1893 GCA_964538425.1 uncultured Pirellulales bacterium
AGCACGGCCACGCCATGCCGGGCGCGGATGCGGTCCAGCTCGGCGCGCAGCTGCGCGTGGTGCGGCTTCCAGACGGCATCGCGGCGCGCGGCAACCTCAGCCTCGCCGGGTACGTCGCCTTGCGCGTAGATGGGCGTGTCATCGAAGTTGCCGTATTTTTGGGCATCTTCGCATGAGGCGGCGTAATAGATCTGTTCGATGCCGGCCCAGTAGCAAGTGGCCATGCACATTGGGCAAGGTTCTGCTGAAGTGTAAAGCGTGCAGCCTTCTAGCTTGAAGGTTTGCATGCTGACGCAGGCCAGGCGGATGGCTTCCATTTCAGCGTGCCAGGTTGGGTCGTGCGAGGCGACGACGCGATTCATGCCTTCGGAGATGATTTCGCCGTTGTGGACGACGACCGCACCGAAGACGCCGCCGGTTTTGAGTTCGAGCGAGGCGCGCTTCGACAGTTCGATCGCGCGACGCAAGAACTTGGCATGATCGACGTTCTCGCACTTGGGGGTGGTGTCGGTGGTTTTCATTTCGTTTCTCATTTCTGGATTTGTCTTGCCACAACATTCGTGGCGAGCTTCGTTTCGGTTTTCTCTGGTCGACGGACGTTCTTTCACTGCGTTCATGATTGGTTCTCGATTATTTAACTGGGTGAATTTTGGTCGCATCCTGCCCGGCGGCAGAATTCACGCCAATCAATAGTTAGCACGCCCTGCCCCGACCAACGATCGTTACCAGTTGCATAATACTCATAAACCGTAGCTTCGGAAGCAAACCAGATTGACCGTTCGCAAGGCGAATTTCAAGAGTGATCGAACGAATCGCTCGGCAAACGGTTGTAGCGGATACCAGCCAATTTGCCTCCGGTGCTATGGTTTTCAAGCGGAACTTGCCGCCGCATTGTTAATGCGCTGGCGCACGTTGTTGTCAAAACAAAAAAGATACAGGGGCTTTTATGAACGCTTGGATGAAGTCGGTCTGGAATTTCGGATATCTTGTCTCAACTTTAGTGCTAACTTGTGTGCTCGTGGTGGCGTCCGTTCATGCCGCAGAGACGAAAGCTATTCGAGGAGCATTTCTCGACTTTGTGAACGATCCGTTTTTTAACGATGAAAAAGATTCGATTCGATTCGTTCCAGACGGTTTGCTTGTGATCGAAAACGGTAAGGTCAAAGATTTTGGTGCTTACCAAGATCTTGCCAAGAAATACTCGGACATCGAAATCACTGAGTATCCCAAGGGGTTGATCATGCCGGGGTTCATTGATACCCACGTGCATTATGTGCAAACACGAATTACTGGTGCGTTTGGCCGGCATAAGCCCGAATGGCTGCACGTCTATATCTGGCCCGAGGAATTGCATTGCCGTGATCCAAAGTATGCGAGGGAAGTCGCCAATTTATTCCTCGACGAAATGCTTCGCTGTGGCACAACCACGATGCAAAGCTTTACGACACCGTTTCCGCAATCGGTCGATGTATTTTTTGAGGAAGCCAGCAAACGGAACATGCGCGTGATTAGCGGGTTAACTGGCGTCGATCGCAAGGGTGCTGCTCCCGATGACTACCTGTGCACTGCCGATTCGTTCTACAAAGACACAAAGGAGCTATATCAGAAATGGCACGGTAACGGCCGGAATCTGTATGCCGTCTCGCCGCGGTTTGCACCAGGTTGCACAGAAGAACTGCTGAAGAAGGCTGGTCAACTCTATCGAGAGTTGCCGGGCGTTTACATGAATACCCATTTGGCCGAGCCTCGCTCTGACAGCGAATTGGTCAAAGACATGTTTCCAAAATCAACAGATTATTTGAACGTTTTTGAAATGTACGGGCTTGTCGGTTCGCGCTGCACCTTCGGGCATAGCATTTGGCTGAGCGACTCGGAGTTTCAACGGCTATCGCA
>CAZIGP010000811.1:1903-2467 GCA_964538425.1 uncultured Pirellulales bacterium
TCGAATTTGTTTTTAGGAAGCGGCTTATTCAAAATCGGCCAAGCAAAGTCGAAAGATGCGCCGGTGCTTGTGGGACTTGGCACCGACATGGCTGGCGGCAATTTCTTTTCGTTGCTGAAGGTGCTCAACGACGCATACAAGGTGAGCATTTTGCAAGACTACCGACTCTCGGCGTTTAAAGGCTTCTATCTGGTTACTCGCGGGGGAGCAGAGGCGCTGTACTTGGAGGATAAGATCGGCAGTTTTGATGCGGGCAAAGAAGCCGACTTCGTGGTGTTGGATTTGGTCGCAACGCCTGAGTTGGCAGCACGCAATCGCAGCCCCGAAATCAAGTCGATCGACGACTTGGAATTTAAGCTATTCGGTCTGATGGCACTGGGGGATGACCAAGCCGTCAGCGCTACTTATGTTGCAGGCGAAAAGCTGCATGAGAAAAAATAGCTGGTTAAGCTGGTTAAGGAGCTGGCCCCCGTATATGCCAATTTGGCGGATCGGGGCAGGGAATTGCCAAAAAACTGCCGCTTTCTTCGGATCAATGATTTACGCGTGAAATTGAAGGTGCGG
>CAZIGP010000812.1:0-2402 GCA_964538425.1 uncultured Pirellulales bacterium
ACGGGGTTTGCTCGGTACCGAAGCCGCCATCCAAGTCGCTGCCGATGGCCACATGATCGGTATTGCCTGCTAGTTTGCAGATGTGGTCGATATGATCGACCAAAGCCGAAAGGAACAGTCCTTCAGGTTTGGTCTGGCCAATTACCCAGCCTGGTTTGAGCATCCAAGCGTCGAGCGCCACGCCAATGACGGCCTTTCGTTGAATCAGTAGCTTGATCTGTTCGTCAGAAAATTGTCGATCTCGTGGCACCAACGTGCGGCAGTTGTTGTGGCTGGCCATCACTGGTCCCGAAAAGTGTTCCAGCGCTTCAAAAAAACTTTGATCGGAAAGGTGCGTTACATCGAGAATCATGCCAATTCGTTCGAACTCTTTTAGAAGCTCAATTCCGCGCGGCGTGAGTGGGCCATTGTCGCCGGTGCCCACCGAATAATGGCTTTTTCCGTAATGCGAGAGCATCACACTGCGTAAGCCTTGCTGAAACCACACTTCAGCCTGGCTGGGTTCAACAATCGGATCGGCTCCTTCCATGGCCAAGATATTACCGATTGGCAAGTTATCATGCGGCTCTTGTTGCCAGCGTTGCCAGTGAGCATCTAATTCACTCGCCGTGCCGATCATTTTCATTTCGCCCTGCTGCTCAAGAAGGCGATAGTAGGCCAATTGTCCATGACCGACGGCGTAAGCAATGCTCTGAGTTCCGTGATCTAAATTCGTGCGGAGATGACCGTTGGCTGGTTGAATATGCCGCTTGGCGCGTACAAGAATTGTCCCCAAGCAGACGGCCACGCCTGCTTTACGCAATTCTGGCAAGCTCGTTGTCGCACGGCCACGAGCGCCGTGATCGATCATGCCCGCTTCTCGCTGGTTGATCTGGTCAACGGTTTCAGTCTGATCGCGGTTGTAACTGAGTGCGTTCCAGGAAAGATCAAGGTGCGAATCAATTATTAGTCTTGGCATGAAACATCCAATTAGCAAATTTGCTGGTTGCTACTACGACAATTTTTAGGCAGCCAGTATCTAAGTCCGCCGCGTAAATCCAGTGTGTTTTATGGGGCCGCCGACTTGCTGTTCAATGTCACCCATGCTAATAGCTTCTGCAATTTCTGCAAGAACCACTTCGATAGCCTCTAGCTATCGCCAGACATGCTGTTCTTAATGCGCCAAGGCTGGATAAAAGGCTACACCTACAAGAATTCCATGATCGAGCATCCGTTTGGTTGGTCGTGTGATCAAATCAGTGTTTTGAGGATGCTCGGATACAAAAGAACTAAGTTGTAGCTTTGACTGGACCTGTTTTTATAACGAAATGAGTTGGTTTCACGCTAAAGCTGACATTACCCGCGACGCCGTTCGCGCCCACCTCAAAAATCTACCCCACCATCTAAATGAGGTGACCGCGTAAGTCCTACTGGATGGCAAATTGCCAGGCATTCATGAAGACTGTTACGAGAAATGCCAAAAACGTAAGGCGTGAGCTTGGGAAAGCTCTACAGATTCAATATATTTAAATGTTTGAGTTGATGCCTCCCATATTTGATTTATCCGAATGGAGATTGCAGCATGACCGCAGTAATTTCAGATTTGCTTCCCGAAGTTTCTGAATTTCTCGGTGCAGGCCCTTTGAAGAGTGTGATTGGCGGCCAAGATGTCGCCGGCAGCCAAACGATGCAGACCTTGGACCCGGGTTCGGGTGAAGTACTTGCCGAGTTTTACGCCTTAGGCCCCGCCGAAGTGGATCGTGCGGTTCAGGCAGCTGCCCAGGCATTTCGCAACACTTCTTGGGCTAAATTACCTGCCAATGAGCGCGGCGTCTGGCTCCACCGTCTGGCTGACGCCGTCGAAAAGCACAAGCCGATTATTGCACAAATCGAAGCGCTCGATGCAGGCAAAATACTCGCTCAAGCGGAAGGTGACGTGCAGAATTTTGTGGATACGCTCCGTTACTTCACCAATATGTCCCAGCATGTGCAACCTCGTACGGTCTTGGCCGTCTCCAAGCACGATGCATGGACGGTTCGCCATCCTTGGGGACCGTGCGGATTTATCTTCCCGTGGAACTTCCCATTCTTGCTCATCGGCTGGGGCATTTCACCGGCATTGGCCGCAGGAAATACGGTGGTGATCAAACCTGCCGAAGATACCCCGTTGTCGACGATTTATTTAGCCCGGCTGGCTCGAGAGATCGGTTTTCCGAATGGCGTGATTAATGTCGTGCTCGGAACTGGCGAATCGGCTGGCGGAGCACTCGCGCAGCATCCTGGACTGCAGCGGATGTCTTTTACCGGTTCGCCGGAAGTAGGGCGCTTGGTCGCGGAAGCCTGCGGCAAGAACCTCACACCGGTTAAGCTCGAACTGGGCGGCAAAGGAGCCGCCGTGGTTTTTGAGGATGTCGATATTTCGC
>CAZIGP010000813.1:0-2400 GCA_964538425.1 uncultured Pirellulales bacterium
GCTTGCTCATGCAAAATTCAAATCAGATCAAGCTGACGCCATTGTTGTGCTGGGCGATTTCAACGCAACCTTGGATACGCCGCAGATGAAATTGATTCAAAATCGCGGTTTTCGTCCCGCCTGGACCGATTTGAAAATGGACCTGAAAAAAATGAAAACCTACGATCTAATGCCCGGTCGTGGCCCTAATGGAGAAGATCGAGATGAAGGCGTGATCGACCACATCATGATCAAAGGGCGTGGACTTAAAGCAGTCGACGGCGGCATCGTGCCGGTAATGAAAAAAGATGGCAAACCGATGAGCGATCACTACATGATCTGGGCAGAGCTGGTGATTCCAACGGTCGAAAAATGAAGCCCTGTGACCCACCCATGTTCATCCATGGAATGCCATTTAAAGAACTGCTAGTGATGGTCTTCGTCGCCAAAATATTAACGATACTTACATTATTCCAATTTTTCTCCGTTCAAATCGTACCAGCATATTGCCAGTCGCTTGCGACCCCTCATAAAGTCCTCGAGGTGCCAAATTACTGCGAAGGAATTGTATTCGACAAAGATGGTTATGGTTACATTTCCCACGGAAACTTAGTTACAAAGTTTTCCACTGATGGAAATCATGAAGTATGGGCAACCTTAAGTTCTCCCAATGGCCACAAAATTCTGAGTGATGGAACGCATTTGGTTTGCGACGATAAGTACATACTACACTTGTCGGCCAAAGGAGCTGTGCTCAGTAAGGCAGTCAGCGAATCGAGCGGGCGTCCATTGCATGCGCCCAATGACTTGACGTTAGATCGAGTGCAGGACGGTATCTACTTCACCGACCCAGCCGACAGTAATGCCAATCACCTTACCGGGACGATTCATTATGCAAATTCTGACCGAATCACTTGCCGAGTTGCAGAACAGCTTGCGTTTCCGAACGGCATTGTAATTTCCCAAAGTGGAAAAACGCTGCTCGTGGCAGAAAGCCAGCGAAATAGAATTCTCTCCTACCAAATCTTGTCGCCGGGAAAGTTGGGTCCTGTTTCTATATTCTCAGAGTTGCCAACCAGGAATCTAGAGGCTGGCCAAATCGACAACCAGCCCGACGGAATATGCCTGGATGCGGACGGGAATTTATATGTCGCCCATTATGGAATGCGCCAAGTTCATGTGTTAAGTCCGGCAGGAAAATTGCTATCAAGCTACGATGCCGGAAATTTAACGGCCAGCAACGTCGCGTTCGGTGGCCTTGCGAAAAACCAGTTGTTCATCACCGGCGGAATCGGAGAAGAACGCGGCAAAGGTGCCCTATTTCGGCTAGATCTGTCGCCGCACGCTTTAAATGCCCACTCAAAAAAGGCACCTTGACCATCAGAGAGTCGAATGAAAATTCGACTTACAGGCTCATCGGATGCACGATGACGCGATTGTAGTTGCACGGGCGGTGCCGGATTTGGAGATTGCCAAGCGATTGGGACGCCAACAGGTAATCTAACGGTGTTCAGCAGGACTCTGAAAATCTAGCTCCGAGTAGGACTCGAACAAGCCTCTAATTACTCGAAGAATCAGGGGCCTTTTGAAAACCGCGCTGCAGAATCCGGTGCATATTCAAAGGAATTTGGTCAAAACGCGTCCCAAGAGAGTGACCTAGATACCGTCATTCAATCCTGGTCGACTCTTACACAAGAGGCCAGAACACAAATCTTACGGATCGTTGAAGACGCATGACAGTGATAAGCGAGCGACACTAGTTAATTAGGTAACTTACAATTTTACCAGCGACGAATCAGCTTGCGCTAAGGCCAATTGTTCAGCTTCCTTTCGTTTACGTCGCTCCTCAATCTCTCGACGGGATGGCCTTTTTAACGGTAACGTGCCTGGAGTTTTAGGCGGCAAGATAGTGGCATTGACTGGCACACGCCAATATCTGAAATGCTTGCGAGCACCTTTGATACGTCGAACATTGAGCAGTTGCCGAATCCATCCTGCCTTCACGCCGTGTATAGCTGCATATCGAGATGGGCTAACAGTGGGATTCGTCTGTTTGCAGTTAATGGACATGTGATTGGTCGTCCTTGGTTGAGAATACGATGTGTAGATGCACTTCTGGGCATTAGGTTACGTTGTAAATCACCGAGCTTAACAGACTTCACGATCCGTCCTTTTACGTGCAGGATATAAACCGTGAATTAATAACTGTTTATGCTTATCTGCTGTATTGAGGCCGATTGAAACGGGCCGATAAGTCGCGGATGGTGAAGCGGAGTTTCATTAATGATGCCCGCGTTTACTTAGAATTCTTCGCTTTTATCCGCCGGTTAGACTCCGTGTTCCAACACTTCATCGAGCAGTATTTCCGCTTTCGACCCCAACTCGGCAGACGAACTTTCTTGCCGCATGAGACACAAACAA
>CAZIGP010000814.1:0-2396 GCA_964538425.1 uncultured Pirellulales bacterium
CTCCGAGAATCCAAGTGTAGGAGGCAAATCCCTTCGCCAACACTTGCTCTTACCCGTTCACCCGCTCACCCGTTCATTTTCTTGACTCTTGACTCCCGCCTCCTTTTCTTCGTTCGCCGCTTGTCCCACCATAGTCACCGGCCTCGACACAAGTTATCCTGGCGATGACCTTCCACGTTACATACCTGCCGTTTACCCCTACCTCGTGAGACCATTATGCACCATTGTCATGGGTTTGCGATCAAAGTCTTGTTGATGTTTGCCTTGGTTATTGCCACGATCACTCAATCGCTGACCGCGATTGCGCAAGATAGCCTTCCTAAAAGCAGTCCCGTCGCCATTAGCAAACAGCCCGCGCCAGTGAAAATCGAGCGCGCGTTCCCTAATCTCAAATTCGATCGGCCGATTTTTCTCACCTATCCGCCCGATGGCACCAACCGCGTCGCAGTGATGGCGCAACACGGCAAGATTTTTCTTTTTGCTAACGATCAAAACATCGAAGAACCAACGGAGATCCTCGATATCGTCGAGCGCGTCGAATACAAAGACCGCGAAAATGAAGAAGGTTTGCTCGGCATGGCGTTCCATCCCAAGTTCAAACAAAACGGTGAGTTGTTTGTTTATTACACGGCCAAAGGTGGGCTGATGTCGGTCATCTCGCGCTTCTGCATGTCGAAAGACAATCCGAAGGTGGCCGATCCCGCTTCCGAAGAAGTGCTGCTGCGCATCAAGCAGCCTTATTGGAACCATAACGGCGGAACGATCGTGTTCGGCGCGGACGGTTACTTGTACATTGGCATGGGAGACGGCGGCGCCGGCAACGATCCGCACGGTTACGGCCAAAAGATGGACACGCTGCTCGGCAAAATCCTGCGCATCGACGTCGATCACAAAGATGCCGGCAAGAACTACGCGATTCCGAAAGACAACCCATTTCTCGACATGGCCGATGCACAGCCTGAAATTTGGGCGCTTGGCATCCGCAACGTGTGGCGAATCGCTTTCGATCGCGCCACTGGCAAACTGTGGGCTGGCGAAGTCGGCCAAGATCTGTGGGAAGAAATCGACATCATCCAGCGCGGTGGCAACTGTGGTTGGAACGTGCGCGAAGGCTTTCACAAATTCGCCCAATCCAAAGGCAAACACCAACCCGGCTCCGCCCCGGAGAAACTCGTTGGTAAGCTCATCGATCCGGTCTTCGAATATCATCATGATATTGGCAAATCGATCACGGGGGGCAACATCTATCGCGGCACCACAGTGCCCGAACTCGTTGGCAAATATCTTTTCGCCGACTATGTTTCAGGCCAAGTCTACGCACTGACTTACGACGAAGTCGCCGGCAAAGCCACCGCCGTGCATCCGATCGAAGGCAACACGCAGCCTGTCTTCTCGTTTGGCGAAGACGAATCGGGCGAAACCTATTTCATGACGACTCAAGGCACTTTGCACCGATTCAAATCTGCAAAATAGAACGAGCAAAAATTAGCTTCAGTCCTTTCTCGTTGCTTCACGAATCACTTTTAGCTCATTCATTGCGCTGCGCGGCGAATGTGAAGTGCATCGCCATAAACTCGCCACTTGGTTTTCGATTGCTCGGCAATATAAGCTGCAATCGTCGTTTGCTCGGCGGCTGAACTTCCTTCGTTTTCCGGACCGAAGGAGATTTTGTGACCGTCGGTGAATTGCACTTGGTACCAAGGTCCGTCTTTTTTGAGCGATTTGCTCCGCATGCCCGCGGGAATCGTTTCCAGCCATAAAATTTGGTTGAACGTGTAATTCCGATGTCCTCGGGGGGACTGTGATTCAATTCCCTCGGGGCCGACAATCTGCCACGAATACAAGTACAAGGTTGCGCCAAAGCCATACAAGCACGCATAAAATAACCCCAACGTCATGAACGGCAACTTGAACCACGGGCGATTAACATACGGATCGTGCTTGCTGCCGGCAGCTATATCCTGTGCCTTCCATCGTCGTCGCATATTGATTGTCAACACCGGCACCAGCACGGCCGACATTATTGCACACGCACTGAAGTGCAACGCCAGAACCGGACGAATTAGCCACGGCCCTTCTTGCCCGCCGGGAAACGAGGGAAGGATCAGGCCCTGAATCCACTCGAGCAAAAAAAAGGATCCCGCCATCGACACCACCAGCAGGATCAAACAGATCGCCATTCGATCGAGATCAATACTTCGAAAACCGCGAGTCGGCAGCGCCGCATGCTGCTTCTTTGAAACCGTCCATTCGTCGACTTCAAAATATTTAGTAGAGTCTAATTGCTGCTGAAACATACGCCCCTCCCAGCAAGTGAACGCTTGATTCGTCTCTTTAAACTTAGCATTCTTTCGCGCCACACTGCTTAGGCGCTGGATGCAATGGGGAGGGGCGAG
>CAZIGP010000815.1:0-2389 GCA_964538425.1 uncultured Pirellulales bacterium
TCGATTTGGAAGCGGCTCAGGCCTTGGTACCCACGGAGCGACAACGCGAAGCGGCCGCCGATCTGCGTGTCGCCCAAGCCGCGCAAATTCACTTCGCCAGTTCGGCAGATCAAGCGAAGTTTATCCTTACTCGCGACAAGTATTTGGCGACCGCCGATGCCGACGAAAAAAAGAAATTGCGGAAAGAGTTGATCGCGCTTTTGGACCATGAAATTGATAACGCCCGGCGCTTACACGCACTGGCCGTAGCCGATTCACGACTCGGCTACGAAGCGTCGAACCATTATTACTACGTTCCCAACGATTTGGTTGAAAAAGTCATCAATTGCGTACAGCTCCGAGAGCAATATTTGGCCTCGGAATAGGTACGAAGTTCAAGGCACAATTCCTCGTGGAGCACCCATTTTATGCCGTCCGATTCGTTCGTAGGGCTTGCACTAATCACACTCGGCGGAATTGCCGCGGCCAGTTTTTACACACCGTTCAAACAGGTTCGCGGCTGGACGTGGGAAACGTACTGGCTGGTCTTTGGTTGTATCAGTTGGGTCGTGGGACCTTGGATTGCAGCGGTACTGACCGTGCCACAAATCCCGCAGGTGCTGGCTGACGCACCGCGATCGGCTCTCGCATTGAGTTTTATCTTTGGCGCGCTGTGGGGCGTAGGAAGCTTGACCAACGGTCTGGCCATTCGCTACATGGGATTGTCTCTAGGCTGGGCGATTCCGCTGGGTCTCTGTGCGGCGCTCGGCACGTTGCTCCCGCCCGTGATGGACGGCACCTTTGATAAGCTGCTCAAATCGAGTTCCGGCCAAATCACGTTGGTCAGCGTCGCGTTAGGGTTAATCGGAATTATGATTTGCGCGAAAGCCGGCATGTCGAAAGACAAGGAGTTGTCCTCCGAACAAAAACAAGCGGCAGTCGGTGAATTTAACTTGACGCGCGGCCTGTTGCTTTCCGTGCTGGCCGGCGTGATGAGTTCTTGCTTTGCAATTGGTATTGCCCAAGGCAAGCCGATCGCTGAAGCGGCGGTGCAACACGGAACACCCGAACTCTGGCAGAACACCTTGCTGTTCGCAGTGATCTTGCTCGGTGGTTTTGCTACGAATTTCACGTGGTGCCTAGTGCTTAGTTTTCGCCATCGTACGACGCGCGAGTTTGTCGCTGCCGGTCCTCGCCGGCTGAGCCTGAATTATCTCCTGTGCATTTTGGCGGGATCACTCTGGTACCTGCAGTTCTTGTTCTACGGCATGGGCGAAACCAAGATGGGACAGTATCGGTTTGCCGCTTGGTCCGTCTTGATGGTCTGTATTATTATCTTCAGTAACCTGTGGGGGCTGCTGTTTCGTGAGTGGTCGGGAACCAGCCAAACCACCAAGCGCTGGCTGCTGGCGGGACTGGCTGTTTTGACTATTTCTGCGCTGATGACAGGTTATGGCACCTATTTGGCAACCTCCGATAAACCGTCACCGTCTATGTCGGCAACGTAGCAGAACTAGATTGAGGGCGATGGAATTCATAATTATGTTTGCTCAGTAAGTTTAGCTGCAGCTTGAATATGGTACGGCACATGGGCCAGAAATAATGAAATCCCTTCGTTGATCTCGTCCGCTGAGAATCGTTCGGGGAAAAGGTGTAATGCAACAATGAAAGCGGCGTCGTTGTTCCAATCGGTCAGATGGAATGCAATCTCATCCGCCTTGAGTGAGTCATAATCTGCTTCGAGCGCTGCGGCCACGGTTGACATCGCTGGTTCAGCCATCCTACTCCCCTTGAGTCGCTCGGCGCGGTCCTGAACAAGTTCACGGAAAATACCGAGAACTTTCTCATGCACGTCTTGTTTGGTATTCGATTCCATAAGCCAATTCGTCAGATAATTTTCGCTGGAATTGCACGGACACAATTTCCTGCAAGCGGGTTCACATGCCTTCTGCGAGCTGAATGAACCGCGGAGACGCCGAGAGACAAAGTGTGGAATGCGGAATAATTGAACCATAAGAGGCACGGAGCAATGGAGAAGAAGGCAGAAAAAATAATCACGAAAACACGATAACACGAAAGCAATACAAAGGAACATGACGGAGCGGAGGCAGGATAAATAAACGATGAAGTTTGAATGATGAACGATGAATGGGGTGTTCATTTTTTAAACACAATAGTAGGTGGCGCGGCGAAGATTGCGAAGATCGGGGTGGTGTGCGCGCCATCTTCGTGGGGCCAATGTTGGCCTAGGTTTGCTAGGTTGCCCAGGGTGAAGTGACGGGCTAGGCAATGGGCAGATGCGGGATGCTCTATTCTTGATGCTGGATGTTTTTTTGCGTCGAGGCAACGTTTTTGGTTGAGGTGCTTGCATGTTTTTGATCTTTTGTATATAGTGATCAAACGTTCAAAA
>CAZIGP010000816.1:0-2374 GCA_964538425.1 uncultured Pirellulales bacterium
GAAATTTGCCAAAGACGTGACTGACAAAGGCCTAGCCATTGCCTATACGCTGCAACAAGACGATGAGATCTACGCTGAAGTCCATGTCGGCCTGCCGCTTTCAGAAAATGAAATCAACATCGCCTGTTGGCTGGATCCGCAGTACGCCAAACTTTCACTTCCCACAGGTCGGCTGCGCATCGATACGCCGAATACCATGCCACTCGATCTGGATGAGAAACAAGATACTTGTCAGATCGTCGAGTTTCAGCCAGGCGATTATGATGTCACGCTCTACAGAATCGATTGGGATGATTTGCCTCGTGCAGGGAAGAAATACAAAGGCCCACAAGAATTTATTTTGCTTACGCCGATCAAAAAATCTGCGCGATCGAAGGCAAAATCGCCGGCGACAAAACCTGCTACCAAGCCGGTTGGTCCAATTCTCGAATTCACTTTTCGTAAACCCGATCCGGCATGGAAAAAAGAAAAGCAAGTCATCGATGGCAAGTTTGAAGGCAAATTAATCTTCGGCGGCTTTTGGGAAATGTTTGCGGTGAATCTCGATCGCAGTACTGTTAAAAAACTTGGTCTACAACCGGGCGGCCGGCTGCGATTTACTTGCGAAAAATTCAAGCTCGATGGGCTTTATTTAGGAGATATGTCACGCGCCGACTTTACACAGCTTTACACCAAAGAACGCCTCGACCGTGAAATTGAACCGTTCAAAGAATTTGCCCTTAGCGAATGGGGGAAATTCGACGGCAAAGAGTTGCTCAATTTTTGGCGCTATAAATCGGCGAAGGCCGCGCCAGAGCGATTACAAGGCGCATGGAAACCAGTTACCGGCGTGCTGCTATCGGAAATGTGGACACTTCCGCAACCGGCCAGCACCAAATCAGCCCAAGTGAAAAAAGGTGCAGTCCATGCCACGATCACATTTTCTTCCGACGACGAAGTGGTGGTTAATGTTTCTCCCGAGGATTTACAATCATCGCAAATCAATCCCGGTGATTTCGCTCGGCTAACCGCCGGCAAGACATCCAGAACCTTGGTGATTGGTGTCGACCAATATTCGCGCTATAAGCACAGCATCGTCACGGGTGATTTGCCAATGAGTTTTGAAGATGCTTTCCGCCGCCTTGCCGAAACCCTTGGCAATCGTTATTACACCCTGCCGGGCATGAAAAATTTGAAGCCCTTTACCGGAAGCTTGCCAATTACGGAACTTTCTCAAGCAGAATGTTGGCCTGTCGTCGGCACATTCTCCGCCGATGTTGGCAGCGCCAAAAATCAAACTCTACGTTTGACACCGTTTTCTTTTGATGGCAACAATGCCCCGCCAAGTTGGAAAGAAGATTTAGCAGCGGGCACCAGGGTTGAGATCCGCCCGATAGTAAGTGCAGATTAGAATTGCCGTGGCGCAAGTCCCGGAGCGATTGCTGGATAAGTTCGCGCTTGTTCGAGCACGCGTTGCCCATCGCCGCGGCGGACTAAGCGAATCGACAGACTATCGATCGATGCTTCACCAATACCAGTCAAGGCAAAAGTTACTGTCAAATTGCTACGTTGCGAAGCAGCTCGGTACATTACAAACTCGCGCCAATTCGAAGTAGCGTCGATACGCTCGGCCAAAGGTTCGCCACCCAAGGAGTCGATAACCATTAGTCCGTCGACGCTGCCGCTTACTTTGCCCGTCACTCGCACTTGGCCACGAATGCAGACAACATCGCCGGCATCGACGGGTACTGGTGCACTGGTGACCCAGACCGGCGGCGATTCAACCAAGGATGGCGGAGCTTCAGGCTTTTCTGGCAAAGCTTGCAAGCGTAGGCAAAAGCGGTCGGCAAATGGCGCTAAAGGAGAAAGCTCTACCGTAGTTTTGATCTGAGGCTGCGGATGCTCGTTGTTTCGCCAGCCGGCTTGGAGCATCGCTTGGAGATCTTCGAACTCGCCGCCGACGAGTAAATTATCAGCCATTGGGACCCCGGCCAGTGAAGCCGCAAAGTTCAAATGATCGGGCAGCGTTGTAAAACTGGCTGTCAGTGGGCTTGCGATGGGCGGGCCGAGCGAAAATGCAGCGCGGTTCCAAACTTCTCGTCGCCAACGGGTGGGTGACACTGTAGCGTTACGTGCTGCAAAATAAGCGTTGCTGGAATCTCCCTGAGCAAGCAATTGATCGGCCCGAGCTAGTGCCGTTCGTGCAGCGTTAAGCGAGGCGGTCGCCGGTGGCAATTGCGTTTGCCCGGCCAGACGTTGCTGAATTGCTTCGGTTTCGGCCAGCATCGCAATGGCTAGTTCTCTCTGCAATCGCACTGCTCGCGGAGTGATCGCCTTCACACGGTCGGTCATGGTTTTGATCACAATCGGATCGGACGTAATGATTGCCAGCGCC
>CAZIGP010000817.1:0-2372 GCA_964538425.1 uncultured Pirellulales bacterium
AAAATACTTCAACAACTCAACACTCGTAGCGTGATCTAAATCTGCGGCATTGCCTTCATCGGTATCCAAATGTACTTCCAACTTGCTCGTAGCATCGGCCCGGACGAGCAAATCTTCTAGCACCAGCGTACAAGTTGATTCGATTCGCAGCTTCATGCGGTCGCCGTTTTTCACGCCATAATATTCAGCGCTGGCGAAATTCATGTGAACATGCCGCTCGGCACGAATCACGCCTTGTTTCAATTCAACGACTCCAGCCGGTCCGACCAACACGCAACCCGGGGTGCCTTCGACCTTGCCGCTAGCTCGCACGGGTAATTCAATGCCTAGCGAAATGCCATCGGTGAAAGCCAATTCCACTTGAGAATGCGGCCGCGTCGGTCCCAACACCCGCACCGATGGCAACATTCGGCGTTTATTCGGTCCCACGACCATGACGCTTTCTGCCGCGGCGTAAAAACCATCTTGATAAAGCGGCTTTTCTATGGTTAGCGTGCGTCCTTTGCCGAACAAAATCTCGACATGCTCATCAGTCAAATGGCAATGCCGCGCTGAAATACTGACCACCAACTTCGATCCTGACTGCGGCGGCGCAGATTTCAATAGCAGTTCGCGCACGATGCGCTCGACCAGGCCGCGATCGACATTGCGATTTAGTGTGCTTACAGACATAGGAATCTCAGTTACTCCCTCTCTCCATTTGAGAAGGTTCTTTATTTTGTCGCCGCTACAATGAGCTCTACCCCCGCCTCTGCAATTTTCTCTTGCCATTCATTCGATAGCTGATCGTCCACCACCAATACATTGGCTGCATTTAATGGACACAAATGTGCCAAGCTCTGTCGTCCAAATTTCGTGCTGTCGGCGACCACGATAACCTGATCGGCCGCATGCATCATGGCCCGTTCTGTTTCCACGAGCAGCATATTGCTGTTGTAAAAACCTCGTTCGTTTACGCCCGCCACGCTGAGCACGGTTTTTCTCACATTAAGTTGAGCTAATTGATCGTTTGCATACGGGCCTAACGATACTCCGCTCCGTGGATAAACAAATCCACCGAGCAACACTAAGTCGGTTACCGAATTCGACGCAAACAAGTTCGCCACCGGCAACGAGTTAGTAACCACTTGCAATGGCCGTCCGACCAACAGCCTCGCTACTTCATAAGTCGTAGTGCCGCCGTCGAGCAGCAGCGTGTCACCGTTTTCGATGAGTTCCGCCGCTTGCCGTGCAATTGCTTGCTTCAATTCCCATTGTCCAGGCTGCCGTTCCTCGAAGTGCGGCAGCTTCGGTGAACTGCCGGTGTAAAACACGCCACCATGAGTCCGCTTGGCAGAACCCGCCTCTTCGAGATAATCCAAGTCACGGCGAACAGTTGACTCCGAAACGCCAAGCGTGTCTTTTAAATCCGGGAGCGAAGCAAAGCCTCGCTCTCGGATTAGTTCAAGCAATCGATTTCGGCGTTCGTCGACAAGCACACTGGCCGCCTCTGGTTGGAAAAACGCAGTAACCTTCCTTCAGTATGGCACCTGTAATGATAGAATTCAACCACATTAATGAATGAATTCCGTCACATTTGCGTCACTTAGCGAAAGAGAATTGCCAGCGTCGCTAGGCATATTTGATCGCTAAATCGTTTTGTGGTCAGGATTTGGACACATTTTCAATAGTTGAAGATGAAAACTGTTTTGCAACTCTTTAAGCATCTGGATTTTCCACCCCAAGTCATTTTCAACAAACAATTTACGATCAGGAGTTATGCTCCGGCGGACCTTGATGATTGGCTAGAATTACGCCATCGAGCCTTTGCTAGAGAATCGCTTGGCGTACGAAGGTGGTCGGCCGCTGATTTTGAGGCAGAATTCTGCCAGCGCTGGTGGTGGGATCCCGCCAAAATGTGGATCGCTGAAGCCAAAACCGCCAATCTCTCATCTCAACTTGTTGGTAGTGTCGCCCTTGCCATGCGCGGCGATCCTAATGATGCAATCCCCGTGGTTCACTGGCTCATGGTCGCGCCCGAGGCGCGCCGCCAGGGCCTCGGCCGCCTCTTAATGTCCCATCTCGAAGGTGCCGCCTGGAATGCCGGCTATCGAGAAATTTGCCTCGAAACGCATTCGGCATGGAAAGCAGCATCGAGATTTTATGAGTCGCTTTGCTATCACCCTAAAAATTAGACACTCGAGAGGCCATTTGTAATAAAACTGAAATGTGCATGATTTAAACCGTTTATTTCTCTACTAACGTCTTCGCATTCGATGCAGCACAAAACTTACCTCAGTCAATTATGAATCAACCCAAAATTACGCTTTCAGATTTCCAACAGCTCATCCGCGAGATGTACTTCGAAAAAGACACTGCCCGTGGTATTGACG
>CAZIGP010000818.1:0-2367 GCA_964538425.1 uncultured Pirellulales bacterium
CAGCAATGCAGCGACAAAAGCTCTCTTATCGGCGGGCGCAGCTTCCGTTGTTGTTGCTGTAATAGCCCGTGCGACCGGAGACGATGCGCTGTAGACTGATAACTCGAAAACGCCCTGCAAAATAAATCACCCCTTTGTCCGTCCATTCCCTCTCGTGCGCGATCCTCATGCCCCTCGTCGCATTCTTCGCAAGCCGCGAAAATTCCGCGGCGCGGTGCTGCGTGGGCTCACCTTACTGCTACCGCCAATTTTGACGATCGTTATTTTGGTCTGGGTCGCAAGCACCATCGAAGCTTATGTACTAGGACCTGTGAAATCGACGGCACGGGAAATGTTAGCCTGGACGATGGCCGACGTGCGCGATCTTCCGCGCGGCGAAGATCCAACAAAAAGCACGATCACCATCGATGACCGCCGTTATGTGCGATTATCGAGTGGCCAATACGTGCCAGACGACGTCGTCGCCTGGCTACGAAACAACGTTCCTAACCAACCGCTGCCACCGAATGCAGCAGAATTATATCGGCGCTATGTCGATGCTCGATTTTTGCAGCCCCAAGTAGTCATCCCCGTATTTATCTGCGTCTTCGTCCTAGTATTGTATTTTTTAGGGAAATTTTTAGCAGGCGAAATTGGCCAGCTATTCGATTGGGGCATTCTTCGGCTGCCGATGGTTCGGAAAGTCTATGGTTCGGTAAAACAAGTGACCGATTTTGTCTTCGGCGAGCAGCAACACGTAGAATTTAAGCGCGTAGTTGTTATTGAGTATCCGCGCAAAGGTCTTTGGAGCATTGGCCTGGTAACGGGTGAAGGCATGATCGATGTTAGTGCTGCCGCCAACGAACCTTGCGTTTCGATCGTATTGCCGACGTCCCCAGCCATTTTCACGGTGAAAACCGTCATGGTTCCTAAAAGCAAGACCTACGATGTGAACATGACCATCGACCAAGCCCTCCAATTTGTGATAAGTTGTGGCGTGGTAGTGCCCGCTCATCAATTGCCAAATTTACTAAGTAGTAACATAGAAGCCCCTGAATTATGAGTGAATCTTTTTTGCTGGAAACAATACCGACCCCCGCCATTGTTTTAGATGCCGCAATCGTTAAGCGCAATCTCGATCGCTTGGCGAATTATGCGAAATCGCACAATCTAAAAATTCGTCCCCACACCAAAACTCACAAATCGCAAGAATTGTCGCGGATGCAACTGCAAGCCGGGGCAGGTGGATTAACGGTCGCCAAAATCGGCGAAGCGCAAGCAATGTCAGAAGTTTGCGACGACCTGCTGCTGGCTTATCCGGCGGTCGACCCTTGGCGGGCAAAAAAGGCGGCCGAATTAGCACGATCCATCACGCTGCATGTGGCTGTCGACTCTCAAGAAGCCATTCATTCATTGGCTGCTGCAGCCAAAGGTGCGGGAAGCACGATCGGTATCTTGGTCGATTTGGATGTCGGTATGCATCGTACGGGCGTCGAATCTCCTCAAGCAACGCTTCCGCTGGCCCAACTCGTTGCTGGCAGTCCTGGTCTTCGGCTTGATGGATTATTCATTTATCCAGGCCATGTTTGGGATTCCGCACCCCAGCAATCGCCGCGATTGCAGGCCATTGGAGAAATGGTGCAAGAGACGTTGGACCTGTGGGCCAAGCACGGTCTGGAAGCCAAAATTATCTCTGGTGGCTCGACTCCCACTGCCTATCAATCGCATCATCTCAAGCAGCAAACAGAAATTCGGCCGGGCACTTATATCTTCAATGACATGAACACGGTCTACGGTGGGTTTTGTGAGTTAGCCGATTGTGCTGCCAAAATCGTCGCCACCGTAATTAGCACGGCCGTGCCAGGACAAGTAGTGCTAGATGCAGGTAGTAAAACCTTGACGAGCGATGTGTGCGTTCCCGCACGCGATTCAGGGCATGGAAAAATTTTGGAATACCCGGCTGCGAAGATCACAAGGTTATCTGAGGAACACGGTCAAGTCGATGTTTCCGGATGCGATCGCCGACCGCGCGTTGGCGAGCGTGTAACGGTCATTCCAAACCACGTTTGCCCTTGTATTAATCTGCAAGACAATCTCTGGTGGAAGGAATCAGACGACAAGCCATTAAGGCGGATGCCCGTCGATGCGCGCGGCAAAGTTGTTTGATTCGTGGCTTAAAACCGCTGGCCTTATCAATTTGAGTCTTTTCATGAACCGTTGTAGTCGACGGTAGAGACGTTAAAAGTCCAGGCAAAACATGGACAAAGAGCCGTACCCCCTCTAAATGGCTACGCTAGCTAACCATGCTATTCCGCCCGAGTTCCACCTAATCCGAAAGTATCGGCTACGGCTGTCTTTCCTCTGCAAAATTGCGGCCCATACGCAGTG
>CAZIGP010000819.1:0-2367 GCA_964538425.1 uncultured Pirellulales bacterium
AACCCCGTGCGATCTGAAAACAATCGCCGATATGCAAAAACTGGATGGCCTACTCGCCGAGCGAGGCTACAGCAGCGCCGACATCAACAAAATTTTCCACGGCAACTGGTTGCAGTTCTTTCGCCGCTGGCTGCCAAAGTAGATAGAAACCGCTGATCAAGCAGTTCCACATTGGCGGTTACTGCAGGAATTGCCGTTCGTTTATTTGACTAATTAGCTGCTTGAATTTGGCGACTGTTTCGTCCGATTCAACACATCGCTTAGCTTCACAGGCTTGCCTCCTTGCCGCTTGCTTTCATCTGCAGCTTCCATGAAGGTGAAGATTTCGAGCGTCTCTTCGGCGCTGACAGGAGTCTTTTGGGTAACGAAGAAATTTGCGATCTCGTGCACGAGCGGTTTGTAGTCGGTACCAATTTCAGCGACAACGTTGGCGTGATCCCCATATACGGTAGCGCCGTAAGTAATTTGTCCTTCACGGATACCACGGAACGTACCGATACGCCCATCTTTCCAGACGCCTACCACGAGATCGGCGCCATCGGTATGCGTACGTGACACGGATTCACAGCCAGTGCCCATTAATGTGAATAGAATCTCGACCCCATGGACGCCGTACCAAAACAGATCAGGATGATGTGGCTCTAATTTACATGGAGCATGAACACTAGCGCCAAGAATTTTTGTAAACTTGGGACTTTTTTTAAGCTCGACGAGCATTTGCGAAAATCTCAACGACGAACTTGAAAAACAAGAAACTTGGTGTTGTTCAGCCAGTTGAAAAATTTCTATTGCCTCGGCGAGACTACTTCCCACAGGCTTGTCAATAAATACTGGTTTCTTCGCCTCGAATACCGGTCGAACTTGCTGCAAATGCTTGCGACCATCGACACTTTCAAGCAACACAACATCAACGAGAGGAAGTAGTTTCTCGATCGAATCGACGATTTGCACACCATGAGCTTTAATTTGTTTAATGTGTTCTGGAATTCTCGCATAGCTTGCTGGAATGTCTTCACTACCACCAGGGTAAGCAGCCACAATTTTTAAGCCACGAATTCCGTCCTCCTCATTATTGATGATTTTGGTAAATGCTGGCACGTGAGAAGTATCGCACCCGATAATGCCTACGCGCAACTCCTTTCCAGCTTCTGCGGCACAGAGTGGCCAATTCCAGCTTACGCCGACGAGCATTAGAACAAATCCAGCAAGAGCGGCCGGCAATCGCATAACTGTTCTCCATCCAAAATTTGCGGAAAATTTATTGGTAAATAGAATCAATACAGCAAAAATGCCCATTACATTTTGGCAGATTGTTTAATCTTAACGTATCTGAACTTAAGACAACTTATCAATCCGAATCAGTATCGTACCAAAAACCGCTCAAAAAACCGATGGACTGAAGTTTTGACCACGCTATGATAAATATTGCTTCTCTGTTTTAACTTATTACCTTCCTAGCGTAACTTTGTGGCAAAGATTTCGATCCAATCTATTTGCACTACCTACTAAAAGTTTCTAGGAACGTCCTCATAACACAGCGTTTTTTGCTTTTCCACGCGCAAATAAAAGGCAGGACGCTAAAGTATCCGAAATGCAGATTTCGGAAAGCAACTATTTAGGAACTTTTGGCGCTGATCACATGCAAAGAATACGGAAAGATTTTGCATGGAAAGAACGACGCGCTAAGCAACCTCGTTTTAAACCCATTCTGCATTTCTATTAATTGCAGAACCGCTAGTTGGCAGATTTGGCACCGTCGATCGCAGTGCCATCGGAGCGTACCATTCGGTCTTCGACGTTCAGCTATTAACGGATTCTTCGCGTATAAAAACGTCAAGGGGAGGCATCACGGCCTCGAATTGTCATCGGATAAACATGCTGCTGCGACTGAGGCGGTGCCAGAAAACTAAATGCATATCCAAAAATCAATGTTGGCACACAGCCAGTTACAGCATACCAAACAAACAATACATGGTTCCGTAAGAGCAAGGCCGCAGCAAATCCGCATAATGCACCTAACACTGCTCCTACGGAATTTGCTCGCATCGAAAACATCCCCAACAAAAACATGCCCAGTAGCGGCCCACTAAAGAAGCCGATGATAGTCACGGCTATCTCAACCAAAGATCCGATCTTAGCAAAATAAATAGCCACCGACGCCAGTGTTACGACCAGCCCCCAAAGGAAAGTCACCCACTGAGCACTCTTGATCGTGACACTGGATGAGTTCGCGGGCTTTAAACGCTGAAGGAAATCGACACAGGTTACGGTGCTAAGCGAATTCAAACCTGATGAGAATACCGACATCGTGGCTGCGAACAGGCCGGCAAACACCAGTCCGGCCAAACTCGAGGGAAGCACATGGCG
>CAZIGP010000820.1:0-2366 GCA_964538425.1 uncultured Pirellulales bacterium
GACGCCAACTCGCATCACGCACCTCATCAAGGTGATTCAAAATGAGCAACGACATCAACTTCAAATTTCAACAGCGTGCCAAGACAACCGATAAGCGTCGTGCGTGCCGGATAAGGAGTAGAAAAGATCTCCGTATAGATGCGATTATACTCGGCTAGATCCTCTTGCTTTCCAACGTAACTACGAACTTGCACGACATCAGAAAAATCTAATCCTGCCGCGTTAAGAATTAGCTTAACGTTTTCAAAAGATCGTCGCATTTCTCCTGCAAACGAGTCATCAACAATATTTCCTTTTTTGTCCACCGACGCTTGGCCGGAGACAAATAGGAAATTGCCCGCGCGAATTGCCGGGCTCATGGGAAGGAAGCTCGTGGGAGTATCAGGAGCTTGAACGACCTCACTTGGCATGAGAATTAAGTGTGTTGGGGGAGATTGCATTTCACAATTCAGAATATTATATTCAATTATATGGAATCATCAATCCTCGTCAAAACCTTTGCTCTTTTAGAGGCTACGGCTGAAAAGCCCGCGGCAAAGTCTTTAGGCGAGTTGGCCGCGTCCGTCGGGTTGAGCAAGCCAACAGCGCATCGAATTTTGAAAACCCTCACGGCGCTTGGATATATAGAGCGTTCCCGCGGTGGTCATTACCAGCAAACGGGACAAGTTTTACGTCTTATTACGGGGGCAAACCATCGCCGTTTGCTCGAAGCCAGCGACCTGTTTTTGCGGCAGCTTCATGCTTCGACTCAGGAAACCGTGAATCTCGGTGCACTGCGACAAGATAAAGTCGTGTATTTGAGGGTTCTAGAAAGCACGTTGCCACTAAGACGTGTCGTTGAACAGAACACCACCGATCCATTTTATTGCACCGCTTTAGGACGCGCCATCGCAGCCTATCTGCCAACTGAACAGCGTAAGCTGTTGATGCGGAATTCTCGGCTAAAAAAACATACGCCGGACACTGTGACAGACACAGACGAGTTAATGCAAATTCTTGACCAAGTGGCGAAGAAAGGTTACGCACTGGAAAAGGACCAAACCGACATTGGGGTAACCTGCATCGGTGCGCCAATTTTCGAGAACAACTTTCCACTGGCCGCCATCAGTCTCAGCATACCCTCTGCACGCTGCAGCGAAGCATACGAACAACGACTTGCTACTGCCGTGCAGTCCGCCGCTGAAAAAATCACACAGCAATTGCTAATTTGCCAGGAGGCTACTCAATGACCGAAATGCGACAAGAGCCAATCACCCTTGAAATGATGCGCCGTTCTTTATTCAGCGCAGTAATTTGCGATGCGCTTGACGCTGTAGGATTACGAAATCAATCTCCCCGCTGTCAACTTCGTCCATTGACAACTGAAGAGCCTCTTGTCGGTCGTTGTAAAACGACCCTTTGGGCTGACATGGCACATACCGACCCTGAGCCCTACAAGTTAGAACTTGAGGCGGTAGACTCTTGCCGCCCAGACGATGTATTAATTGCAGCGGCTAGAGGTTCTATGCGATCGGGAATATGGGGTGAATTGCTCTCAACCGCTGCACGTGGCAGTGGCTGTGTGGGAGTAATTGTAGATGGCGCGGTGCGTGATGTCGCAAAAATGCGGACAATGAAATTCCCGGTTTTTGCCTTGGGTACGTGCGTTTACGACAGTTTGAATCGTCAGCGTGTTATTGATGTTGATGTGCCGGTGGAAATCGATGGGGTAACGTTTAGTAGCGGAGACTTAGTAATCGCGGATATCGATGGAACCGTAGTCGTGCCTCAAGCCGTAGAAGAAGAAGTAATCCGGCGAGCTTGGAACAAAGTTCATGCTGAGAATATTACTCGCGATGCAATTCGCGCTGGAATGAAAGCCAAAGCTGCTTATCAAAAATTCGGAGTATTGTAGAAGTAGATTCTGTTTGGAACCAATATTCCGCTTGATCATGCAGAGCTAGATTACTCTTCGTTTGCGGGAGAGTAGCAAATGTAATAATGCGGATTCATCCAATCGCAAGCCAGCTTTTCTTTTAGACGGTTGAGTTCTGAGATGATAAAAGCTTAATAAGGAACCATCCATAAACGATTCTAAAACTGCGGGGTGAATATAACATTTTTGGCAAATAGCTTTGGTGTTGCCTAATTGTTCAGCAACTGCTTCGATAACTTTAGAAACAGCCCGCTTTGTCGGACGACAATTTTTAAACGAAGCAATTTTGCCCAACTCCTTCGCAGCTAGTAATGTGCCCGCCCAAGTCCTAAAGTCTTTCGCGGTGATGTCTGCTCCGGTTGCTTGGCGTAAGTAATTGTTCACATCCGTAGAAGTGATATCGCGAGTGTGTCCTTGTTCATCGACGTAGCCAAACAATTCACGACCTGGT